>JBAUOM010000793.1:0-4235 GCA_049579765.1 Xanthobacteraceae bacterium | reverse complement strand
GGTGTGTGCGAACTTCGGGTTCGGGGCACTAGATCGGGATGACGATTCGAAGAAAAGTCATCCCGATCTAAGTCGTCGCCATGCGACCGGCGCGTTGCAGGAACACCGGCAGGCCCAGCTTGTTGGCATACATGGGACGATATCGCTCGGTGTTGTAGGCGGTGGCGACGTCCACCTTGCGCGGCCCGAGCCTGGGGTCGGGGACGGGCGCCAGCTCGTAGCAGCCCTCCACCAGCGCCGTCATGAGCCCGGTCTTGCCGCCCAGGATGGCGTCGTATGCCATATTGCCGAAGGTCAAGCCCACGAGCTTGTCGATGAAGTCCGGGTCGCCCGAGCGCAGGTCGTAAGTGAGGTCGGACGCCATCGTCTCCTCGCCGGTGCGCCGCTTGATTTCGTCGGCGAGCGACTCGGCCACGCTCGCCTTCTTGCGGTGGCCGTAGGCGTCGGAGTCGCCGTAGTGCCGGACTTCGTAGCCCTCCCACTCGGCCCCCTCGCTGACCACGATCATGGCGTAGTTGCTCGGGTTTGCCTGCTTCTCCTCCATCAGCAGCCGGATCAGCTTGTCGAGATTGACCTTGTATTCGGGGATGACGCAGCGGATCGAGGTGACGTATGCCGTGTAGAGGGCCGTAAACCCGGCGTCGCGGCCGAAGACGCGGAAGACGCCGATCCGCTCGTGCGAGGCGATGGTGGTCCGCTGGCGCTGGATCGCGTCGGCGGCGCGCGTGATCGCGGTCGAGAAGCCGATGCAGTACTCGGTGTTGCGGACGTCGTTGTCCATCGTCTTCGGGATGCCGATGATCTTGACCCCGAGCTCGTTGAGCCTGGCGGCGTAGCCGAGCGTGTCGTCGCCGCCGATGGCGATGACGTGGTCGATGCCGAGCGCCGAGAGGTTCGCCAGCACCTGTGCGGAGAGGTCCCAGGACTCGGCGGCGCCCTTGCCGCTCGCGGAAACCGGAAAGTCCTTGCCGGCGAGGTGATCGGGCAGCTTCTGCATCTTGGCCGGGTTGGTGCGGCTGGAGTGCAGCACGGTTCCGCCGCGCCGGTCGATGGTGCGCGTGTTCTCGCGATCGAGGGCGACAACGTAGCGGCGCCTGCTGTCGGGATCGTCGAGGTTGAGGTGCGTGAGCGCCTCCCAGCCGCGGCGCAGGCCGATGACCTCGACATCGTCCTCGCTGCTGCGGTAGGTAACGGTCTTGATCACCGAGTTGAGGCCGGGAACGTCGCCGCCACCCGTGAGGATGCCGATGCGCTTCTTCGCCATGACCACCTCTCGACCGCACGTTCGCGAACCCGACCGCAAGTCCCGCGAGTCCGATCATCCGCGAAGGTGACCGGCTGCATGCGCAAGATTGAGGGATCCGGAGCGCATCACGATCCGACCCGATCGGGATGCGCCCTGGATGCCGCCTCCGAACCTCGCTCCGCAATCGACCGCAAGCCCAGGAACGTCGCCGCCGGGTGCACGATCACGCTCGACGGGATGGATACGAGATACGTTTGAAGACGTCCCTTGCGTTCGAACCGGGCGCGGAATTCCGATCGCGCCATGAAGTCCGTGAGGCGCGGGGCGATGCCGCCGGCGATGTAGACGCCGCCCCGGGCGCCGAACATCAGCGCGGCGTTTCCGGCGATCGTTCCCAGCATCGCACAGAACAGCTCGAGGGCCATCCGGGCGATCGGGCAATTGCCGTCCAGCGCTGCCTTCGTGATCTCGGCGGCGCTGCGCTGCGGGGCATCGACTCCGTCGAGCGCGACGATCGCGCGATAGAGATTTTCCAGTCCGACCCCGGACACAACCCGCTCCGCCGATACGTGCCCGAACTCCCCGCGCAGATGGTCGAGGATCGCATCTTCCCGGGGGGAGCTCGCCGCCATGGTCGCGTGGCCCCCCTCGCTCGCGATGACGACCGAGTTCGGCGACGCCGGCACGAAGCAGGCGACGCCGAGGCCGGTACCGGGACCGAGCACGGCCATGGGCTCTCCCGATACCGCCGCGCCCCGTCCCAGCGGATACAGGTCCGCCGCCCTCAGTCGCGGCAACGACAGGGCGGTCGCCTCGAAGTCGTTGCAGATATGGACGTTCGCGAAGCCGAATCTCTCACGCAGCTCGGGCCCATCGATCGTCCAGGGGCAATTGGTGAGCACGCAACGATCCTCGGCGACGGGTCCGGCGACCGCGAGCAGCGCCTCCTGCACCGGTATTTGCCGGCCGCGACGTTGCAAGAACACATCGACGGCGTCGATGAATCGAGCAAATTCCGCGACGATAAACGAGTCGATCGGGCCAAGTACCCCATTCGACAGCAATGCCAATCTGGCGTTCGTGGCGCCGATATCGCCCAACAGCATGTGCTCAGGCGAGGAACCCATTGAAGCCCCCTAAGGGTAGCATTTTCGGCTCGCGCATGGCTGGTGGGCAAGCGGTCTTCCGCAGCTAGAGAACGCGAGGTGGAGGAGCGAGGTTCCCGCGGCAGTGTCGAAGCCACAGCGGGCCACGCGCATTCCTGCAAAGGCGCTGACTTGCGTGCGAGCCCTCATCGGCCCTAACTAATCTATACCCTCGTGACGATTGATCTATCCCCCGTCATTGCCGGGCTTGACCCGGCAATCCATCTCCTTCGAATGAGTCAATGCGAAGCGCGATGGATGCGCGGGTCAAAGCCCGCGCATGACGAGTCGGAGTTTGTGCGGATTGGTATTGATCAGCGGCGCGCAATCGCCAGCTCCGCTCCGATGCGGGCCCGACCCGCATCCAAGAAGCGTCCTCCAGTGCGATCGATTGCCGCGTCGAGCCCGGCCGTGACCTACGGATGGGTCAGCCCGCGCGCAGCGCAGCATGAAGGCTTCAGCCCGCCTTCGCGGGACCCTGATGGAATGATGCACTGCGGAAGCGCGATTGCGGCGGTGCCGTATCGACATTGCCGTCGGATTCGATGGCGGCGCCGCGGTCTCGGCGGACAGACCATCGGCGCGCGTCAGGCTCGTCGGTTAACGGCGGGTGGACCTACGCCGCCTTGGCGAACTCCGCTTGTACGGATTTCTCGAAATCGAGCAGCTTGCGCACACTGGCGCGGCTCTGCATGCGTTCGAAATGCGCCGCGCAGTTGGCGAATTGGGACAGGTCGAGCTCGAACTGCGAGCCGCGGCGGAAACACCAGTAGAAATGGGCGTCGGCGGCGGTGAAATGGTCGAAGAAGTATTGGCGGCCCGCGAGCAGGTCGTCGGCGATCCTGTAGTTCTCGAACAGCTGCTCCTCGGCCAGCCTGCGCACGCTGTCGGCCGACCCCGGCGCGTCGCACACGCGCGGCGGCGAGTTGATCCGGGAGAGATAGGGATGCAGGCCGGACGAGCACCACGAGAGCAGCGCGATCGCCTCGAGCTCCTGCCACGGCTCGGCAGGCAGCAGCCGCGCCTGCGGGAAGGTGCGGGCGATCCAGATCTGGATCGCCACGTTCTCCGTCAGCGGCTGCCCGTCGACCATGAGCAGCGGCACCTTGTGCTTGGGGTTGAGCTTCAGATACTCGGCCGATCTCTGCTGCCCTTTAGGGAAATTGAGCGCGCGCACCTCGAACCGCGCGCCCGCTTCGGTGAGCGTGATGTAGGGGACGAGCGAGCAGGTGATGGGAGCGTAGTAGAGCAGGATGTCCATTGGCGTCCCCGGGTGCTTCGTGTTGGCGCGATTGTGGGTGTCCGCGTGTCCCGCCGCGGAGCATGACGGTCGGCGCAGGCCGGCGGATCCCGACCTGCGCGAAGGTCGCTGAATCCAGCGGCCATTGCTGCCACCTGTTATGGACTGTATAGTCCAAAAATCGACCGTCAAGACCGAAGCAGCAGATGGCCCGTCCCCGCGAGTTCGATGCCGACACCGCGCTCGAGCGCGCGATGGAGGTGTTCTGGAGCAAGGGTTACGAAGCGACCTCCCTCGACGACCTGTGCGAGGTCACCGGCCTCAGCCGCTCGAGCCTTTACGCCACGTTCGGAAGCAAGCGCAGCCTGCTGCTGCGGTCGGTCGATCGCTACGTCGAGCAACGCAACCCGCGCATCGCCGAGATCCTGGCGCGGCCGCTGCCGGTGCGCGACGCGTTCGCCGCTTTGGCCCGGCAATTCATCGATCAGATCGTCGCCGGCCCCGGTCGGCGCGGCTGCTTTCTCGGCAACTGCGCCGCCGAATTGCCGCGCGGCGACCGTGCCGCGTTGGCGCGCGTCCGCCGGGGCCTCGAAGCCACCGAGGC
>JBAUOM010000792.1:0-1762 GCA_049579765.1 Xanthobacteraceae bacterium | reverse complement strand
GAATAGGTCCCGCGCCGGAACTCGCCGTCGGTGACGACCTCGAGGCCGACATCAGCTTGCAGCTTGACGACGCCGCGAATGGCTTCGTCCTCGATCGCCCTGAGCTCGGTGCGATCGAGCCCGCCGTCGGCGTATTGGGCGCGCGCGCGCAGGAGCTGCGGCGGCCGTACCAGGCTGCCGATATGCTCGGCACGAAAGGGAGGAGGCCGGATCATGTCGCGGGCGCCTCGTGAAGGTGGCTGCTGCTGAACGCCTACCATGGAGCTGCCGTTGCAGTCTTGCCCGGTGACGGCGGTCCCGATCCCCCTGTGTCCACTCGTCCCATTCCGCATGGGCGAACGGGTGGTGTATCCTCCCGCCGGCCGCCCTCGCAACGGGACCTGCCGAAGTCCCCGGGCTGCGGACGTTCACAACAGGAGACGCGCCATGTGGATGCTTCGATCGGTTCTCGTGCTTGCTGCAGCAGCGCTTGTTCCCCTCGGCCTCGCCACCGCCGACGCCCAGACTCCGGTTACCATCGGCAAGGTGATCGGCGGAAACGGCTTCCACATTCCAAGCTACGTCGCGATGGACCAGGGTTACTTCAAGGCGGAAGGGCTCGATGCCCGCTTCGTGTCTTTGACGGGAAAGGCGCAGGTGACTGCCGCGCTCTCGGGCAACGTCGACTTCGTGCCAATACCCTCCGGCGGCGCCCAGGCCGCGTTGAGCGGAGCGGAGATCCGCTACATCGTCGGCGAGTCGCTGAAGTCGCAGTGGGTCATCATCGCGCGCAAGGAGATCGGCAAGCCGGAGGACCACAAGGGCAAGACGGTCGGCTACGGCCGCGCCGGCGCTGCCGACAACGACGAGGGCGAGACCGTGCTCGCTCGCTTCTTCCATCTGCGCGTCGGCAAGGACTACAAGGTCATCTCGTTCCAGGGCGAGGCGGAGCGGATGGCGGCGCTGATCAACGGCGACATCCAGGCGGCGTTGGTTTCGACGCCGCGCGTCCCCAAGGCATTGGATGCCGGGATGAAGGTGCTGTTGCGTACGGGCGATTACGTTCCACGCGCCGGGGGAACGATCTGGACGCGCAAGGCCTATGTCGACCAGCACCCCGACACCGTCAAGAAAGTCATTCGCGCCATCGCCAAGGGCGTGACCTATTTCCGCGACAACAAGGCGGGCTCGATCCTGGTGCTGAAAGAGCATCTCGGCCTTCAGAGCGATCAGGAGGCGGGTGTCATCTGGGACCAACTGCACAATACCTTCGGCGCCGAGGTGCCCAAGGATCTGTTCCGCGAGATCTTCGAAGCGCGCAGGCAAACGATGATCGCCGCCAACCAGTGGCCGAAGGACAAGCCGCTGCCGGATCCGGAGCAGTTCCTGGCCCGTGACCTGCTGGACTCGACGCTGAAGCAGATGGGCTACGTTCCGACCAAGCTCGACGCACCGAGCAACTGATGCGTAACCGTGCCCGCGCGGGCGACGATCGCCTTCGATCGGTCGTGTACGCGTAGAATCAGTAGTCGGTGCTGCGTCGGGGCCGCCAGCGGGTGAGGCGGTCCTCGAGCACTTTCACCAAGCCGGTCATCGTCAACGACAACGCCGCGAAGATGATCAGGCCCGCGAACACGACATCGACCTGGTAGCGGCCCGACGCCTGCACCATGAGCACGCCGAGCCCTTCCTCGGAGCCGAAGAATTCAGCCACTACGACGCCGAGGACGGCGCGGCCGATGCCGAGCCGAAGCCCGGCAACGACATAGGGCAGCGAATTCGG
>JBAUOM010000791.1:0-1739 GCA_049579765.1 Xanthobacteraceae bacterium | reverse complement strand
CACCCAACGGTGCACGTTGCACCACTGAGCCGCCCTCTCCCGCAAGGGGAGAGGGCAAAGCCGGCACCCCCGAGCAGGCGGCGCCATTCGCAAATGCGACAGCCCTGCCCCGTGTGGGCGGGAGTTGGGGGAAGAGGTCGTGCGATTGCGAGTCGCGCATCACACCGCCTCGATCAACATGGCGCCGCCCTGCCCGCCGCCGATGCATTCGGTGGCGATGCCCTGCTTGACGCCGAGCCGCTTCATCGCGTTGACGAGGTGGAGCACGATGCGGTTGCCGCTCGCGCCCACGGGATGGCCGAGCCCGATCGCGCCGCCGTCGACGTTGAGCCTGTCGCGCGCGATCCGCCCGGCCGCGCCGGGAAGGCCGAGGATCTCGCGGCAGAAGGTGTCGTCCTCCCAGGCCGCGAGGCAGGCGAGCACCTGCGCGGCGAAGGCCTCGTTGAGCTCCCACAGCCCGATGTCGCCGAGCGCGAGCGAGTGCCGGCGCAGCAGCGCGGTCGCGCACAGCACCGGACCGAGCCCCATGATCGAGGGATCGAGCGCCGACCACTCGCTGTCCACGATCACCGCGCGCGGGGTGAGCTTGTGCTCTCTCACCGCCTGCTCGGAGGCGAGGATCACCCAGGAGGCGCCGTCGGTGATCTGCGAGCTGTTGCCGGCGGTGACCTTGCCCCAGGGCCGCTCGAAGGCGGGCTTGAGCTTCGCCAAGGTCTCGACCGTGGTGTCGGGACGCACGCCGTCGTCGTGGTCGTAAATCCTCCCGCTGCGGCCGAAGGCGGGCGCGAGCTCGCCGTCGAAGACCTTCTCGTTCTGCGCGCGCGCGAGCCGCTGCTGGCTTTCGGCGGCGTACTGGTCGGCGTCGCGCCGCGACACATGGAAGAGATGCGCGAGGATCTCGGCGGTCTGCCCCATATTGAGCTCGACCACCGGGTCGGTGAGGCCGCGCTCGAGGCCGATGACCGGCTTGAGGAAGGACGGACGGAAGCCCGCGAGCGCGGTGAGGCGCGACCAGACATCGCGCGCGCCGGCGAGCCGCGCATACCAGTCGACCGCGGACTTGCGGAACAGCAAGGGCGACCAGGACAGCGCGTCGGTGCCGCCGGCGAGGATGAGGTCGGAATGGCCCTCGCGGATATACTGGTAGGCGGTGTCGATCGACTGCATGCCCGAGCCGCAGTTGATCTGCACGGTGAAGGCGGTCATCGCCTCGCCCATGCCGAGGCGAAGCGCGGCGATGCGCGCCGGGTTCATCTCGTCGGCGATCACGCTGACGCAGCCGAGGATGACCTCGTCGAAGGCGTCGGGCGGGAACGGCTGGCGCAGGATGAGCGGCCGCCCGCATTCGACCGCGAGGTCGACCGGCGAGAACGGGCCCGGCCGCCCGCGCGCGCGGATGAACGGCGTGCGGCTGCCGTCGATGATGTAGACCGGGCGATGCGCTAGCGCGCGGCCGTCGGTCGGGGCAGCGTTTGCGATGGCTTGTCTCCTTGCGCGGATTGCGTTGCGGTAGCTGGCGTGTCCACTGGCAAAGCGTTCGCTCCGCCCTCGTCCTGAGGAGCGCGCGCGTCGCCGCCATGCCGCGCGCTCGGCGGCGCGGAGCGCGCGTCTCGAAGGACGGGGGCGGCCCTGCTCTGCCCCGGCCTCATGCTTCGAGACGCATCACAGCGCGACCGGATTTGTGGAAGGCTACGAGTGTGCTTCGCGCTGCGATGCTCCTCAGCATGAGGCCGATCGGC
>JBAUOM010000790.1:0-5060 GCA_049579765.1 Xanthobacteraceae bacterium | reverse complement strand
GAAATCCTCGTTCACGCTGCCGATGACGTTGTTCTCGGGCTCCAGCAGAACCTGATAGTCGGCGTTGTCGGGGATCGTTCCGCCGCTGGTGAGCGCGGTGAGCCGCGCCCCGCGCCGGCCGCGCAGCACGCGGTTGACGCCGTCGTAGTGGATGAGCGCGCCACGCCGGCCGCGGCGGGTGCTGAAGCCTTCCGCCAGCATGGCGACAACGGCGGCGAAGTCCTCCCGCGCGAGCGCGCGGTACGGCCAGGCGCGGCGGATCAGCGCGTAGAGCTCGTCCTCGTTCCATTCGCGCGCGGCCACTTCCGCGACGATCTGCTGGGCCAGCACGTCGAGCGGCTGCTCGAGAATCGCCAGCCGGTCGAGCTCGCCGCGCTTGGTGCTGTCGAGGAGCGCCGCGCATTCCACGAGGTCGTCGCGGGACAGGGGAAACAGCCGGCCCTTGGGCACGCCGTCGACCGCGTGTCCCGACCGCCCGACCCGCTGCAGCAGGCTGGCGATCGAGCGCGGCGACCCCAGCTGGCAGACGAGGTCGACCTCGCCGATGTCGATACCGAGCTCGAGCGAAGCGGTCGCCACCAGCGCCTTGAGCTTGCCGTGCTTGAGCCGCTGCTCGGCGTCGAGGCGCTGCTCCTTGGCCAAGCTGCCGTGGTGCGCCGCCACGTGCTCGGCGCCGATACGGTCGGAGAGCTGGCGCGTCGCCCGCTCCGCCATCCGGCGCGTATTGACGAAGATGAGCGTGGTGCGGTGCGCCTCGATCAGCGCACCGAGGCGGTGGTAGACCTGCTCCCACACCTCGGCCGACATCACCGCTTCGAGCGGAACGTCCGGCACCTCGATGGCCAGGTCGCGCGCGCGGCGGTGGCCGGTGTCGATGATGGTGCAGTCCGGGGGCGCGGCTCCGGCCGCCCCCGCGCCGACCAGGAAACGCGCCACGTCCTCGATCGGCTTCTGGGTGGCGGAGAGGCCCACGCGCGGCAATCGACGGCCGGACAGCGCGTCGAGCCGCTCGAGCGAGAGCGCGAGATGCGTGCCGCGCTTGTTCGGAGCGAGCGCGTGAATTTCGTCGACGATCACCGTGCGGGTGGTCGCGAGCATGGCGCGGCCGGAGTCCGAGCCGAGCAGAATGTAGAGCGATTCCGGGGTGGTCACCACGATATGCGGCGGGCGACGGCGCATGCGGTCGCGTTCGCCGGGCGCGGTATCGCCGGTGCGCACCCAGGTGCGGATCTCCACTTCCGGGAGGCCCTGCTCGCGCAGGGCCTCGCGGATGCCCGCGAGCGGAGCCTCGAGGTTGCGCCGGATGTCGTTCGAGAGCGCCTTGAGCGGCGAGACATAGACGATCTGGGTGGCGTCCTCGAGCTTGCCCCCGAGGCCCTGCCGCACCAACGCGTCGATCGCGGCGAGAAACGCGGCGAGGGTCTTGCCGGAGCCGGTCGGGGCGGCGATCAGGACATGCCGGCCCGCCTGCAGGGCCGGCCAGGCCTGCGCCTGCGCCGCGGTGGGTGCGGCGAAGCTGCGCTCGAACCAGGCGGCGACGGCCGGATGAAATGCGGACGCTGGCGTCATGGAACCGGACGATGCGGCGGATGGCTACAGGATGATACCGGCGCCAGACCCGAGGGCAGGCGCACGCGCGTCCGCCGCGATCTCTAGCACTGGCGAAATATGGGGCGCTTGCGCTGCCGGATCAATGCGCCCCCGGCGGGACTTGGGCGCGCTTGGCGTGCTATAGATCCTGCCCGATTTCGGTGCCGGCGCACGCGGCCCCGGCTAAGGAGACATCGATGCCCCGCCACGCCCAGTACGTCCCGCACGGCGTCATTCCGGCCGTGCTGCTGCCGTTCCACGACGACCTCTCCATCGACGAGAAGAGCTTTCGCAGCCACCTGCGCGACGTGGCGGCGACGCGCGGGATTTCCGCCATTACCATCAATGCCCACTCGACCGAGGTCGCGTCCTGCAGCTTCGAGGAGCAGCGGCGCGTGCTCGCCATTGCCCAGGACGAGATCGGCGACCGGCTCCCGCTCGTGAACGGGGTGTGGGCGGACGGCAGCATGGAGGCGGCGCGGATCGCGCGCATGGCGGCGGACGGCGGTGCCTCCGCGCTGCTGGTGTTTCCCCCGGCGCCCTTCACCCTGGGACAGTCGCCGGAGATGGCGCTCGCGCATTTCAAGCGCATCGCCGACGCGACCGACCTTCCCATCGTCGCGTTCCAGTATCCGCTCGCCACCGGCCAGGGCTACCCGCGCGAGACGCTGCTCAAGATGGTGGAGCAGGTGCCGAGCATCCGCGCCATCAAGGACTGGGCGGGGAACGTGCCGCAGCACGAGATGCACATCCGCATGCTGCAGAGCCTACCGCGGCCGGTCAACGTGCTCACCACCCACAGCGCCTGGCTGTTCTCCTCGCTGGTGCTCGGCTGCAACGGGCTTCTTTCCGGCAGCGGCAGCGTGATCCCGGACCTGCAGGCCGAGCTGTTCCGCGCGGTCCAAGCCAACGACCTCGCCGCGGCCAAGCATCTCAACGACCGCATCTATCCGCTGGCGCGCGCGTTCTACGCCGATCCCTGGGCCGACATGCACAACCGCATGAAGGAGGGGCTGGTGCTGCTCGGCCGGCTCCCCCGCGCGGTGGTGCGCCCGCCGCTGGTGAAGCTTGCGCGCGCCGAGATCGAGCGTATCCGCACGGCGCTGGTCGAGTCCGGTCTGCTGGACGCGAAGGCGAGCCGCGACGCCGCGTAAGCGGCTCGCCACGGCCGATTTCGGCCGCATCGCCGCCGATCACCCTTGCTACGAGACCTACCGCAACTATCTCAGGCGAACGATCGAGCAGCCGTTTGCGCTCTTCCTGCCGGTCCAGCGGCTTGATCCGGCCGGCCGAATTCGGCAAGAGTGCCGCTGCGCAGGACCAATGTCATGAACCCCCGCCCCCCCTCCCCCACCGGCCGCCGCCGGATCATCTGGCGGAACGTGCTGACCGTGATCAGCGCGGCGATCCTGATCGGCGCCGAGGTCTTCGGCGCGGCTTTCGCCGGGGGCTGGGCGGTCGCCAGCTCGCTCGCCTCCAACGGCCTCGACCTGGGAACGTACGGCACGCACATCATGCAGGGCATTTTCTTTCTCTGCGGCATCGCGGTGATGATGGCGTTCATCCGCAGCGCCCAGCGCGTCGAGCCGTTCACCGCGCCCGAGTGACGGCGCTCGTCGCCTCAGCCACACTGCGACTTCGCGTGCTCCGCTTCGACGGCGGTTGCCGAAAAAAATTCTTGTAATGCGCGTGCATATCGCTTATGTGCGCGATTGCCCAATTTCGCACGTGCCTGTGGCCGTGTGTCGGTCGGTGGGCATCCGGACAAGAGGCCGGACAGCCGCCCGGAGCGAGATCGCAGACAGATGAGTGCTGCGATCGCCTGAGCTCCGAAACCACTTGACCGACAGCCGGAGGCGAAACCGGCGCACCCCGCGCTCAACGGGGGACGCGGCTTAAAGCAACGACGGAGCGGGCTTCCTTGGTCTCTGCCGGCCTTCCACCAGCCGGCGTGGCTACCGAAGAGGCTTGTTCAATCATTGCCGGCCGTGCGGAGCGGGGATCTCCCCATTCCAATCCAAGGCAGCACAGCGGCTCGAGAGCCCAACGTTCGTCTGCGCGTCCCCATCGCGCGCCGACGGCGAGCTCAGGATCCGCAGCTTGGGCGGCTCGCCGCCCCCTTGCCCGTGGGGAGAGCGCCATGACCGCGCGCATCCGCGAATTCCTGCGTACGCGAGCCGACGACGGGCCGTGCCTGGTCGTCGACCTCGATGTCGTGCGTGAAAACTATCTGGCCTTCGCCAAGGCGCTGCCGGACACCAAGGTGTTCTACGCGATCAAGGCGAACCCGGCGGCCGAGGTGCTCGCGCTCCTCGCCGCGCTGGGCTCGTGCTTCGACGCCGCTTCGGTCGCCGAGATCGAGATGGCGCTCGCGAGCGGGGCGACGGCCGACCGCATCTCCTTCGGCAATACGATCAAGAAGGAGTGCGACGTCGCGCGCGCCCATGCGCTGGGCGTGCGCCTGTTCGCCGTCGACTGCGTCGCCGAGGTGGAGAAGATCGCTCGCGCGGCGCCGGGCTCGCGGGTCTTTTGCCGCATCCTCTCCGACTGCGTCGGGGCGGAATGGCCGCTGTCGCGCAAATTCGGCTGCGAGCCGGCCATGGCGGCCGACGTGCTGGAGCACGCCCACCGCCTCGGGCTCGAAGCCTACGGCGTCTCCTTCCATGTCGGCTCCCAGCAGCGCAATCCGCATGCGTGGGACCGGGCGCTGGCCTCGGCGGCGGCCGTGTTCCGCGAGTGCGGCGAGCGCGGGCTGGTGCTGAGCATGGTCAATCTCGGCGGCGGGTTCCCGACCAAGTATCTCAAGAACGTGCCGACGGTGAAGACCTACGGCTCGGCGATCTTCCGCGCGCTGCGCCGACATTTCGGCAACCGCATCCCGGAGACGATCATCGAGCCGGGTCGCGGCATGGTCGGCAATGCCGGCATGATCGAAGCGGAGGTCGTGCTCGTCTCCAAGAAGAGCGAGAGCGACGACGTGCGCTGGGTCTATCTCGACATCGGCAAGTTCGGCGGCCTGGCCGAAACCATGGACGAGTCGATCCGCTATCCGATCCGCACGCCGCGGGACGGCGACGAGCTCGCGCCCTGTGTGCTCGCCGGACCGACCTGCGACTCGGCCGACGTGATGTACGAGAAGCAGCCCTACGCGCTGCCGATCAGCCTGGAGATCGGCGACAAGGTGCTGATCGAGGGCACCGGCGCCTACACCGCGACCTACTCGTCGGTGGCCTTCAATGGCTTCACGCCGCTGAAGACCTATCACATCTGAGCCGGCGGGAAGACGACATGGTCACCATCCGTCCGGAACGGCCGGCGGACGTCGAGCGGCGCGAAAGCCTGCTCGACCTCTCCTACGGTCCGGTGCGCTTCGCCAAGACGTCGGAGCGCCTGCGCGAAGGGCGCGTGTCGGAGCTGTCGCTTGTTGCCGCCGAAGGCCGCCGCCTCGTCGGCACGGTGCGGCTGTGGCA
>JBAUOM010000789.1:0-2872 GCA_049579765.1 Xanthobacteraceae bacterium | reverse complement strand
CTGCAGCCGCGACGGCGCGGGCCCGACGCCCGGCGTCTGCCTCTACGAGCGGCGGATCGACGGCGCCGACCTCGTGGTGCGCTTCCCGCGCGGCTGGCTTGCCGACTGGCGCCTGCTTTCAGGCAATATCGATCGGCTGATCGCGCGCCTGCGGGCATCGCACTGACGCTGGTCGCGCGTGATCGCGGACGGCCAAGCTTCCAGGTCACGCCCGCAAAGCGCGCATGACAAGGGGTACCCAGCGCGCTATCCCTTGAGCAGACCCGGCTCGTCCAGGTCGAGCGCGAGGATCGGCAGCTCGAAATAGGATGAGCGCGCGTCCTTTTCATCGAAGAACACGACGCCGATATATTCGTCGCCCACATAGACCTCGGCGGAGTCCTTCTTTTTCTGCCGCGGCACGACGCGAACGCGCTCGTTGTCGAATTTGCGCTTGAGATAGGCGTCGAGCTTCTTGAGATCCGGAGCCGCGGTGGAGGCGTCACCCAAGGTGATCTTCACCTCGAAATTGTAGGAGCGCTCGTCGTCCTCCTCATCCTCGTCGAGCACCAGCGAACCGATCTTCTCCTCGCCGACGAAGACGTCGGCTGCATCGCCCGTCTTCGGCACCACGCGGATACGGGAATTGCCGAACAGGCGCTTGAGATAGGCGTCGAGCTTGCGGAGTTCGAGAACATCCACCGGTGGCGCTCCCCCTCTGGTTCAGATCTCGTCGTCGTGGAACAGGTGATCCATCGCCCGCGACGGCTCGGGGCAGCCGGCTTCGCCGATGACCCGGGCGGGAACGCCGGCGACCGTGGTGTTGTGCGGCACCGGCTTGAGCACCACCGACCCCGCGGCGATCCGCGCGCAATGTCCGATCTCGATATTGCCGAGGATCTTGGCACCGGCGCCGATCAATACGCCGTGACGGATCTTGGGATGGCGATCGCCCGCCTCCTTGCCGGTGCCGCCGAGCGTCACCTCCTGCAGGATCGAGACGTCATCCTCGATCACCGCGGTCTCCCCCACGACGAGGCCGGTGGCATGGTCGAGGAAAATGCCGCGGCCGATGCTCACCGCCGGGTTGATGTCGGTCTGGAACACGGCCGATGACTGGCTCTGCAGGTAGTAGGCGAAGTCCTTGCGGCCCTTCGTCCACAGCCAATGCGCCAGGCGATGCGTCTGGATCGCATGGAAGCCCTTGAAATAGAGCACGGGCTCGAGAAAGCGGTTGGTGGCGGGATCGCGGTCGACCGTCGCGACGATGTCGGCGCGGAAGGCCGCGCCGATCGCAGGCGCGTTTTCGAGCGCGTCGCCGTAGGCCTGGCGGATCAGCTCGGCCGAGACCTCCGGACTGTCGAGCCGGTCGGCCACGCGGTGGACCACCGCCGCTTCCAGCGTGTCGTGATGCAAGATGGTCGAATAGATGAAGGTCGCAAGCTCGGGCTCGTGCCGCGCGATCTCCTCGGCCTCGCGGCGGATTCTCGCCCAGACCGGATCGACCTTCTCGAGGCCGCCGGCTCTCACCTGCTGCTGGGCCATGCCCGTCTCCCACGCTTTCGTTGCGGGCGCGAGCTTAGCATATTTGCGCCCGCGCGAGACCCTCTATCCCATATGGATAACGGCTCTGCGAAACGCGAGATGGGCGTCGGCACGAAAGCGCCCGCCTGACCGCCGGGCTCGGGCGCGGCAGGCGGGGGCGTTCCGCCTCGGACCGGCCAGCGGGAAGACCGAAGACCTCAGTCCTCCGACGAGATTCTTCAGTTCTCCGCGTGAGGCGAACGAGGCGAATTGCTCTTGTGCTCGAGCGGCGGCGCGCCCAGGCACGAGGTCATTCCGAGCGCACAGGACCACATGACGATGTACAGGAGAATGGGCATTGCCAGTTCCTTTGGTGATGTAAAAAAGGCACTGCGACAACCCTTTCCATCCCGCGCGGGTTCGCACGCGGAGCGCGGGCTCACGAAAACTTTTTTTGCTTTGCAAGCGGAACCTTGGCGATCGCGGTGAAATGATCTCAGACGCGTCATGCGCTCTCGGGATCGTGAGCCAGAAAGCCCAGCACTGCCTGCTTGAACACCCGGTCGCCCACCGCCAGCATGTGATCCCGCCCGGGGATGTCGAGCGCGCGGCCCGCCGGCAGCAACGACGCCAGCTCGCGCGCGGACCCTGCAATCGTGTCCTTGCTGCCGACCGCGACCAGCACCGGTGCGCGGATCGCCGCGACTTGTTCGCGCGTCAGGACCTGGCGCGATCCGCGAATGCAGGCTGCGAGCGCGGCAAGGTCGGATCCGGTCTGCTCGGCGAAGGCGCGGAACGTACGTCCCACGGGATCACCGACGTCGGCGAGCGCGGGAGCCTCGAGCGCCTCCGCGATGCTTTCCGGAAGCCCGACCCCATCGACGAGGCGGATGCCGAAGCCGCCGAGCACGGCCCGCCGCAAGCGCGCGGGATGCGCCAGCGCAAAGAACGCGGTGATGCGCGCCCCCATGGAATAGCCCATCACGTCGGCGCGCGGGAGATCGAGATGATCGAGCAGCGCCCGCACGTCCTCGGCCATGCGCGCGCTGTGATAGGCGGCCGGATCGTAGGGCTTGCCCGAGGCGCCGTGCCCGCGGTTGTCGAGCGCGATCACCCGGCGGCCAGCGCGGGTGAGCGTGGCAACCCAGCCGGGATGGACCCAGTTCACCTGCGCGGTCGAGGCGAAGCCGTGCACCAGGACGAGCGGCTCGCCCTGCCCTTCGTCGAGAAATGCGATCTCGATGCCGTCGTGCCGGAAGCGCCGCATGTCATCGCAGAGCCGGCGCGGGGAGACCGATGACCGCAGCACGACGCTCGCGTGCCGCGCGCGCCCGGCGCAGCCGGCGGCGCGCGCAGTAGCGCTCGGTGG
>JBAUOM010000788.1:0-4663 GCA_049579765.1 Xanthobacteraceae bacterium | reverse complement strand
CGCTGGGGCCGACCAATCGCACCGCCTCGATCTCGCCCGACGTCGCCAATCCCGGCTTCCGCGCCGTCACCTTCGACGAGCTGCGCGCGGCCTATGCCGAGCAGGTCGAGGGGCTGCTCGCGGGCGGCGCCGACCTGCTGCTGATCGAGACGATCTTCGATACGCTCAACGCCAAGGCGGCGATCGCGGCCATCGCCGACGTCACCGAGGCGCGCGGCATGCGCGTGCCGGTGATGATCTCGGGCACGATCACCGACCGCTCCGGCCGCCTCCTGTCCGGCCAGACGCCGGCCGCGTTCTGCAATTCGGTGCGCCACGCCGCGCCGTACTCGATCGGGCTCAACTGCGCCCTCGGCGCCAAGGAGATGCGCGCCCACATCGCCGAGATCGCCCGCATCGCCGATACCTTGGTCTGCGCCTATCCCAATGCCGGCCTGCCCAACGAGTTCGGCCGCTACGACGAGAGCCCGGACTACATGGCGGCGCTGCTCGCCGAATTCGCCGAGGCGGGCCTGGTCAACATCGTCGGCGGCTGCTGCGGCACCACGCCCGAGCACATCCGCGCCATCGTGCGCGCGGTCGCGGGCAAGCCGCCGCGGAAAATTCCGGAATTGCCGCGCCGCCTGCGCCTCTCCGGGCTCGAAGCCTTCACGCTCACGCCGGAGATTCCGTTCGTCAATGTCGGCGAGCGGACCAACGTCACCGGCTCGGCCAAGTTCCGCAAGCTCGTCACGGCCGGCGATTACGCTGCCGCGCTCGCAGTCGCCCGCGACCAGGTCGAGAACGGCGCGCAGATCATCGACGTCAACATGGACGAGGGCCTGCTCGATTCCGAAAAGGCGATGACGACCTTCCTCAATCTGATCGCGGCCGAGCCGGACATCGCCCGCGTCCCGGTGATGGTGGACTCCTCGAAATTCTCGGTGATCGAGGCCGGGTTGAAATGCCTGCAGGGCAAGGCGGTGGTCAATTCGATCTCGCTCAAGGAGGGCGAGGCCGCCTTCGTCGCGCACGCCGAGGCCGTGCGCCGCTACGGCGCCGCCGTGGTGGTGATGGCGTTCGACGAGCAGGGCCAGGCCGACACGCTCGAGCGCAAGCGCGCGATCGCCAGGCGCGCCTACGACATCCTGGTCGAACGGGTCGGCTTCCCGCCCGAGGACATCATCTTCGATCCCAACATCTTCGCCATCGCGACCGGGATGGAGGAGCACAACGGCTACGGCGTCGCGTTCATCGAGGCGGCGCGCTGGATCCGGGCGAACCTGCCGCACGTTCACGTCTCCGGCGGCGTGTCGAACCTGTCGTTCTCGTTCCGCGGCAACGATCCGGTGCGCGAGGCGATGCATTCGGTGTTCCTCTATCACGCCATCAAAGTCGGCATGGATATGGGCATCGTCAATGCCGGGCAGATGGCGGTCTACGACGACCTCGACGCCGAGTTGCGCGAAGCGTGCGAGGACGTCGTGCTCGATCGGCGGCCGGACGCCGCCGAGCGCCTGCTCGCGCTCGCCCAGCGCTATCGCGGGCACGGCAAGGAGAGGAAGGAAGCCGACCTCGCCTGGCGCGAGCGGCCGGTCGAGGAGCGGCTCTCGCATGCGCTCGTGCACGGCATCACCGACTTCGTCGAAAGCGACGTCGAGGAGGCGCGGTGCAAGGTCGAGCGTCCGCTGCACGTGATCGAAGGCCCGCTCATGGACGGCATGAACGTGGTCGGCGACCTGTTCGGCTCGGGCAAGATGTTCCTGCCGCAGGTGGTCAAGTCGGCGCGCGTGATGAAGCAGGCGGTCGCCTATCTGATGCCGTTCATGGAGCGGGAGAAGAAGGAGAAGGGGATCGAAAAGAAAAGCTCCAACGGCAAGATCGTCATGGCCACGGTCAAGGGCGACGTGCACGACATCGGCAAGAACATCGTCGGCGTCGTGCTCCAGTGCAACAATTACGAGGTCGTCGACCTCGGGGTGATGGTGCCGGCGGCGAAGATTTTGGAGACGGCGCAGCAGGAGAACGCCGATATCGTCGGGCTCTCCGGCCTGATCACGCCCTCGCTCGACGAGATGTGCCACGTCGCCGCCGAGATGGAACGCCAGGGCTTCGATCTGCCGCTCCTGATCGGCGGCGCCACCACCAGCCGGGTGCACACGGCGGTCAAGATCCATCCGAACTACCGGCGCGGGCAGGTGGTCTACGTCACCGATGCGAGCCGGGCGGTCGGGGTCGCCGCCAATCTGATGTCGCAGGCGGCGCGCGGGGGTTACCTCGCCGACATCCGCCAGGAATACGCCCGCATCTCCGCGGCGCACGCGCGCGGCGAGGAGAGCAAGCAGCGGCTGTCGCTCGAGGATGCGCGCGCAAACGCGCTGAAGCTCAACTGGTCGGGCAATTACGTCCCGCAGCCGCCGAGCTTCCTCGGGCTGCGCGTGCTGGAGGATTATCCGATCGCGGAGCTGCGCGATTATATCGACTGGTCGCCGTTCTTCGCGACCTGGGAGCTGACCGGCAAGTTTCCGGCGATCCTCGACGACGCCAAATACGGCGCGGCCGCGCGCAGCCTGTTCGACGATGCCCAGGCGATGCTCGAGCGCATCGCCTCCGAGGGCTGGTTTACCGCCAGCGCCGTGTTCGGCTTCTGGCCGGCCAACGCCGACGGCGACGATATCCTGCTCTATGGCGACGAGCGGCGCATGCAGCCGGTCGCGGTGCTGCACACCCTGCGCCAGCAGCTCGCCCGGCGCGAAGGGCGCGCCAACCTGGCGCTGGCCGATTTCGTCGCCCCGCGCGCGAGCCGGCTCCCCGACCACGTCGGCGCCTTCATGGTCACGGCGGGGATCGGCGAGGACGACGTGGCGGAGCGCTTCAAGCGCGCGAACGACGACTATTCGGCGATCATGGTCAAGGCGCTGGCCGATCGCCTGGCGGAAGCCTTCGCCGAACGCCTGCACCAGCGCGTGCGCAAGGAATTCTGGGCCTATGCGCCGGACGAGGCGCTCGGCGGCGCCGATCTCATCGCCGAGAAGTATCGCGGCATTCGTCCCGCGCCCGGCTATCCGGCGCAGCCCGACCACAGCGAGAAGGCGACGCTGTTCGCGTTGCTCGACGGCGAGCGCCGCATCGGGGTCAAGCTCACCGAGAGCTTCGCCATGTGGCCGGGGGCCTCGGTCTGCGGGCTCTATTTCAGCCACCCCGACAGCCACTATTTCGGCGTCGGCAAGATCGAGCGCGACCAGGTCGAAGACTACGCCGCCCGCAAAGGCTGGACCGTCGCCGAGGCGGAGAAGTGGCTGGCGCCGGTGCTGAACTACGACCCGCTCATCGCCGCGCGCACCGCGGCGGAATGACCCAACATCAGCGCACGCGTCCGGTTCGTCGGAACCGGCACGCCCGAGGCGTGCGGGCAACAAGGGCGGAAAATCTCTATCAAGCCCTCATGGATCTAGGAGACATTCTGGATTTGACCGGCCAGCCGCGTGAGGCCGAAGTTCGGCGAGACCAGGCGCGCAAACTGGCGACTGCGATCAATGCCAAGCTCTGGATGCCGGCCGCTCCCGGGGGGCCTCGCTACGCAGACTGGATCGATGAGAGCGGAAAGGCCGCGCTCCACTTCGTCGACATCGCACAATTTCCGTTGATCGCCTTTGGCATCGCGCCGCGAGATCGTGCCTTGGCGGTTCTCGCAACGGCCGACAAGCGCCTCGAAGAGCTGAAGCAGCGCTTCGGGTATTCGCGCGAGGCGACGCTCAGCTTATTGTGGCCGCTGTCGGCGGAACGGCCCGAAACGTGCTTTGGAACCTATTTCTACGGCGGCAGCGTGCTCGCCTCGACATACTGGGAGATTCTTGCTCGCGCCCGCGTCGGGAACGTCGATGGCGAGTGGGGTGCGTTGCGGCTGCTCGAGAATTTTGCGCGCCACTTCGCGCGCACGTCCTTCGTCGGCAGCAATTCGATCGACATTCGGGGGCACGTCTCGCCCGGAGGCGATGAAGGTTATCTGGCGGACATGGTCGTCGTCCCGGCAGCCCTGGTTCATGGCATCATGGGCATCTCGATGGGATGGAAGGAGATCACGGTTGCTCCTGCGCTCCCGCGCGCGTGGCATGATGCGAAAGCAGCCGTGATGTGGATGGGCCGAATCTATGACATCTCAATTTCGTACGGAACGACGAGTGTCAGCCGACGCCCTTGAGACCGCTTCATCCGAGCGGCGGGCATATCAGTAGCTTTCGTGCCGGCTTCGCTGCTGAAATGCAAGCACTGGAGAGCGGCGCCTCAATCCCTTCTCGGCAATACTCGCTCTTGTGTGCGGCGACCCGAATGGGAGCGCGCCAAAATCAGAACGCGCCCAGAAGCACGGCGCCGACGAATGCAAATACCGCGAGCACGGCGAGCACATCGAGCCGCAAGGCAAGGTCCACGACACGTCTCCCGTCCATCTTGACTGCGACTAAAGTCTAGCAGACAGACGCCGCTTGCGCCTAATGACAAATATATTGCAGCGCCCCGAGCGCGGCGCATGAACACGTCCGCTCATGCGCTGCGTCCGCCAACACTATGACAAGCCAATGTAAAAGCGGTCGCCCTTGGCGCCTTTGATGGCGCATAAAAGTTGCTCGCGGGCGCGTTGCTGCGATGCGACAAGGGCGAGTTCGAGGTGTTCACCGCGCACGAA
>JBAUOM010000787.1:0-9865 GCA_049579765.1 Xanthobacteraceae bacterium | reverse complement strand
GGTCTACACCGTGGCGCAGGTGCTGGCCGATCCGATCGGCCTCAACAGCCGACTCGGCACCTACACCAACTTCGTCAACCTGCTCGATCTCGCCGCGCTTGCCGTGCCGGCGTCGATGCGCGGCGACGGCACACCGTTCGGCATCACGCTAGTCGCGCCCGCCGGCAACGACGCCGCGCTCGCCTCGCTCGGCCGTGTGTTCCACGCCGATACCGGCCTGCCGCTCGGCGCAACCGGCAAGCCCCAGCCGGCGCTCGCGCCGATGTCCTACCTGCCCGCCGCCGGCGAGATCGCCGTCGCGGTCGTCGGCGCGCATCTCTCCGGCATGCCGCTCAACGCCGAACTGCGCGCGTTCGGCGCGCGGTTTCTGGAGCGCACCACGACGGCGGCGCGCTATCGCCTGTTCGCCTTGACCGAGACGGCACCGCCCAAGCCCGGGCTCCTCCGCGTCGGCGACGACGGTAACATCGCT
This sequence comes from Xanthobacteraceae bacterium, assembly GCA_049579765.1. Classification (GTDB taxonomy): domain Bacteria; phylum Pseudomonadota; class Alphaproteobacteria; order Rhizobiales; family Xanthobacteraceae; genus VAZQ01. Next base: position 9,393 of record JBAUOM010000787.1, on the reverse strand, counting down.
GCCGGTGCCGAGACCGGCGTTGCGATCGAGGTGGAGGTCTGGGCGTTGCCGGGGGCGGAATTCGGCCGCTTCGTCGCCGTGGTGCCGCCGCCGCTCTCGATCGGCACGCTCGTGCTCGCCGACGGCCGCGGCGTGAAGGGCTTTCTGGTCGAAGCCGCGGCCACGCACGGCGCACGCGACATCTCCCAATTCGGCGGTTGGCGCGCCTTCATGGCGCAAGCGAAGCTCAGCGCGTGAGTCGCGTCCCCAGCATGCCGGCCTCTGAATGAGCCGGAATCCAGCGCAACAAGGGCGAAGCACACTTCTACGAAGCGTCGTCGGGATGGCGCCCGGCGGCGCAGCGGCCGGCGTCCGGCCTGCCTCGCAGGGTCCCCGTCCTGGCCGACCGGCCGCGACTGGACTAGGATGGGCTGATGGCCAAGCCTCACTCCGTCATCACCCCGGAGCAAGGCGCCGAGCTTCAGCGCCTCCATGCTGAATACAGCATAGCCACCAACCGGGCGGCCGATGCCCTGCGGGCCAATGACGGCCAGCGCTTCCTGCAAGAGGACGCAAAAACCGCTGACATCGTCCGGCGCATAAGAGAGATCCTCGGAACGACCGGCCAGCCCTGGAACGGATGAGAGAATCCTGGCCCGAATGCAGCCGTCCCCACCGGCAGGTCCCGTGATCAATCCGCCGCCAGAGTCGCCAACGGAACTAAATGGCACGCCCGGGCGTTAGTACACGTATCAGCCACAATCGGCAGGCAGTATGGGCCGCGGGCGTTCGTGCCCGTGGGCTTCATTGCCGCAAGGAGTTACGATGCCGACGACCGATTCTAGTCGGGCCCGGGTACGGGCGGAAGCGCTGTTCAAGAAGGAGGAGCGGCTGCGGAACGGCCAAAAGGCGATGGCCGAAGACGAGGCCAACCGAACCGCGATGCAGGAAAAGACCGCGCGTCTTCGCGCCCTGAGGCTGGCGCGCGACGCCGCGAGCCGAACCGGGTAGTTTCTCCGCCTGCTATCTCTCTTTCGCATATCGCAAGCGCAGCCGCGGCCGGATGCGCATGCCCGCGGGGTCCGTCCACTTTATGCCTCTGCGGCATCGGAGCAGCAAGGCATCGGCCGAAGGAGCTGAGAAGAATTTCGTGGGCGCGGTCGGCGATTTCGACCGCAGCGTCAGGGCAGGTTCACTCTCCGATTTCGCCGGGGCTCTCGCCTTGGCGCGCATCTCTCTCCAATCGTCCCGTGGCCCCCAGATCTCCCCGGGCAGAGCGCTCGTGCGCGAGCCCCCAGGGTCCGCGCTTCGCGCGGCCTGAGGGTAAACTCCACGAGACACCGATCTCGCGGTTGCCCGAGGTCGGCGGTTAGACGGACGCGGGTCGGGTAAACCCGACTCGCGTGAACCGAGCGTGAGTAGCGCGAAGCATGCTCTGAAAGAACCCCGCGCGGCGAAGCCGAACGCGGGGGGCGAGCCGCAGGCCCTGCCAGTACATCCGTGGTCAAGGCGCTACGGCGAGGCGCTGCCGCTTAGTCGGTGCGCAGATTCTCCGCGGCCGACTTGCCGCTCCTGCTATCGGCAACGATGTCGAAGGAGACCTTCTGTCCCTCGTTGAGGTTGCTCATCCCGGCGCGTTCAACGGCGCTGATGTGCACGAAGACGTCTTTGCCGCCGTCGTCCGGCTGGATGAAGCCGAAGCCCTTTTGGCTGTTGAACCACTTCACGGTTCCCTTGTTCATGGGAGCCCTTTCTCTAGATATGCGTGTCGTAGACCGCGCGCGAGCGCGGCCGGTTAAGTTCGAGATTTTGGGAGAAGGTCGTTAGTCAGCCGCGCTGTTCGCGGCAAGGCCAAGTCGTTCGGCCGAAAACTCGATCGTCGTTATATAAGGCATCGCGGTTCGATCCGCAACCTGTAAAGGGCTGGTCTCGCGCGACGAGAACAAGGCGTGGTGTCGCGCGGACGAGAAAATGCTGGCTATTTCGGTGCGCAGACCCCATGTTGGTAACATCATCGGCATGTGATCCTGGCGCCGATGGCTGAGAGACCGGTTGTGCTCCCGCCTCAACGGGAGGAGCGCGGTGTCTCATATCTGCCACGCAATCGGGCGCGAGATCGATCAACCCCCGTCGGGTCCGATTCGCGTCCGCCCCCTGCCGCTGCCGCGCAACGACAACGCTGCGGGCGCCGGGCGCTGTCCCTCGTGCAACCGGCCGGCCTCGATCGCGCCGGCATCGTCGGAGTATCGCGGCAAGGGACTCATTCACCATCACTGGCTGTGTCGTTCCTGTGGTCATGCGTGGATCACGGTGCTGCACGTGCCGGTGTGAGAGGCCGCAGCCATGATTCACAAATTCCATGCCGGGCAGACGGTGCGCCTGATCCCCGGCTTTCCGCATCGCAATGCGGCCGAGGGTTCCTACCAGGTGGTTCGACAGCTTCCCTATGGTGACGGTGACTATCAATACCGCATCAAGAGCGCGCGCGAGCTGCACGAGCGCGTCGCGAAGGAAAGCGAGCTCGAGCGGGCGTAAGCCCGACCCACCGCACGCGGCAAGCGGCGATCCGCGTGCGGGCGGCCCGTCGCGGGCACGCTGCCGACTCTGATCGCCGCAACGGCTCGACCGATAGAAGGAGAGAGATTTTGCAAGTGCTCGTTCGCGACAACAACGTCGATCAGGCGCTCCGCGTCCTGAAGAAGAAGATGCAACGCGAAGGCGTGTTCCGGGAAATGAAGCGGCGCAGGTTCTACGAGAAGCCGTCGGAGAAGTCGGCGCGGGAAAAGGGCGAGGCGATCCGCCGCGCCCGCAAGCTTGCCCGCAAGCAGGCGATACGGGAAGGGCTGATTGCGGCTCCGGCCAAGAAACCGCTCGAAGCAGGAAGAGCCGGCGGACGCGGCCCGGGCCTGCGCCCGGCCGGAACACGGTGAGGCAACAATGCGAATCTACATCTTCAAGTCGGAGGCGAAGAGCGGCTTGCGGGCGTTCGCCGGCGATCTCAAAGGAATGAAGCTGCCGGATCAATTTCGTCCCTGGCATGCGATCGGGGTGGTCGCCCCGGACCGCGACCCGCCGCACAAGCTGCCGCGCGAGGAGATCGAACGCGCGATCGATGCGCAGGGGTTTCAGCTCTGGCGCATGAAGCCGCAGGCGAAGACACAGGCAAAGAGCGACTGACCGCGTCGGGTCGCAGGCTCGGAGCCGAATTCTCAAGATCTGCCGCGCTGGCAAGGCGCGACGTTACGCTTGCGAGGCGAGGTGCCGCGGGCTTCCCGAGCGGCTCTTTGCATCGATCTGCACGACTGCGAGACTCCATTGCGACCGCCCCACCGGCCGGAGGAGCCTTGGCATGTCTAATCTCGTTCACAATGAGCAGGTGAAGCTGTCTGCGACCTTCCTGAACAACCTCGCCGTCACGATCCTCATCGGCGTGTTCCTGGCTCCCGCTTTCTACACGCAACATACGATCCTGCAGCAGGCGCTGTCGATCGGCGTCGGGCTCGCAGCGGCGCTCGGCTGCGGATGGTCTCACACGCGTGGCTGCGGCGGCTGCGGGAATGACGTTGCTCTGGAGCATGCGCGGAGCGTAGTATTGGCGCACGTAGGAAGCGCAGCCTCTGCTTGCCAGACGTGCCGCGCATGAGGCCGGTGCATATGCGCCCGCGCGCCTTGCGGGCGAGGTGGTGCAACGGAGCGACCTTCCGCGCGGCGCTGCTCGGGCCGCAGTCGGACCCGGCGGACACTCCGGCCGGGCCTAGTGTGGCGGTTCAGAAGTCCGTATCATTCTCGCGGCGAGTCCGAAATGCGGACTTCTGAACCAAAGCCACACTAGATCAATGAGTTGCTAGTGTCCCTCGATTCCGAAGTTCGCAAACGAGGGTGCCGCTTAACGATGCGAACTTCGGAATCGGGACACTAGTGCCTGGCGGCAAGCTCGACCGCCCGCAGGTGGTCGGCGAGGATGCTCGGGAGCTCGGACACCGGCAGCCTGCCGAAGCCGCAATAGGCGCCGAGACCGAAATCGGGCAGATACTTGCGCGCTGCGGCGATGCGCTCCTCGAACCGCGCCATGTTGTGAATGGCGCCGAGATAGACCCGCGCGCCCCGCGGTTTGAGATCCTCGAGCGGCGCGAGAAAGGCATCGTCGCTGCGATCGAGCACGGGAATGTGGATCCAATCCACCCGCCGGCCTGATGCCGCCACGAATGCGTTGGCGAGCTTCACCGCCTGGCCGAGATCGTCCGGCTGGAAGCGCGGCCAGCCGCCGAGCGTGCCGAAACAGAAGTGATAGCCGAGCGCCACGCCGGAGGGGATGCCGGGGGCGAGGTTGCGCACTTCCACCAGATTGCGCTCGATCGCCCCGTCGAGCGGAAAGCCGGCAATGCTGCCATAGGAATCCTGCACCTCGGTCGAGCAGTCCCACTGGATCGCGAGCTCTTCGGCCGGAATCTTGTCGACGATGGTGGCGATCTCGGCGCGCGTCGCCGCCTCGTAGCCGGGCCTGATCTTGTCGAGGTCGTCGCGGTCGGGAAAGATGCGCGGCGGCAGCACGCTGTTGACCATCGGAATCGACACCTGGAACCGCAGCTGCCGCGGCAGCACGCCCTTCTCCTTCATCACGCTGAAAACGAAATAGGAGTTGATGGCGTCGCGCGCGTAGCCCAGCCGCCAGCCGGGATCGCCGAAGCGCACCTCGCGCACGCCGTCCCTGACCTTGAACCACCAGGAATCGGCGGCATTGCGCGGATGCTGCCGCTCGACGCCGTTCTCGTCGGGCGCCGGGCGCTGGACGACCTCGAGCTCGGGATGCACGGCCAGCACCTGATAGTGCACGCGGCTGATCCAGTGGCGGCGCGGACCGACCTCGCCGTCGGGCATCGCTAACAGATATTTTCCGAGCGGCGCGCCGAAGGTCTGAAACACCTCCTGCGGGGTGTCGAGCGGGATGCTGCCGACCAACAGAAGCTCGCCGCTCACCATGCCCTCCCTTCGCTTGCGACCGCCGACGACGACAATACACTGCCGGCAGAAGCAAGAAACCGGAGGTCACGTCCGTGACGGTGCTTTTTCGCGCATTGCTGTGCTGCGCCCTTGTCCTGCTCACCGCGGACGCGAGCGCCCAGACCTGGCCGAGCCGCCCGATCAAGCTGATCGTGCCGACCGGACCCAGCGCCGCCACCGACGTGATGGCCCGGCTGCTGGCGGACGGCGTATCGCGCACGCTCGGCCAAGCGGTCGTGGTCGAGAACATGCCGGGCGCGTCGGGCATCCTCGCCCACCAGTTCGTCGCGCGCGCCGCACCCGACGGCTACACGCTCCTCTTCACCAACACCTCGGGCATGGCCATCAACCTCATTTCCTTCAAACGCCTTCCGTACGACCCCACGCGCGACTTCACGCCGGTGGCACTGGTGTGCAATCTCGGTCCGCAGATGCTGTCGGTGAATGCCAGCCTGCCGGTGTCGACGGTCCGCGAGCTGATCGCCTACGCCAAAGCCAATCCTGGCAAGCTCTCGATCGGCTTCGACAACACCGCCGGCGCCGCCGCCTTCGCGGCGAAGCTGTTCAACAAGCGCGCCGGCCTCGGCCTGATCGAAGTGCCCTATCGCTCCGCCGCGCAGATGACCCAGGATGCTGCAAGCGGCGTCAACCAGGTGATGATGAGCTCCATCGCCGCGGCCAACGCCGTGGTGCAGGCCGGCAAGGTCCGCCGCATCGCCGTCACCTCGGGACAGCGCTTTCCGGGGTTGCCGGACCTGCCGTCCTTGCAGGAGACGGTGTCCGGCACGGTCATGGATGGCTTTTTTGCCATCGTGGCGCCCGCGGGCACGCCGGCCGAAGTGGTCGCGCGGCTCAATCGCGAGATCGGACACTACCTCGAGGGTCCCGACATCCAGCAACGCCTGTTGTCGCTCGGGCTTGCGACCGGCGGCGGGGGCACACCCGAGAGCACCGGGCAAACGATCCGGCGCGAGCAGGATCAGTGGCGAGCGCTCGGAAAGGAATTGGGCGTCGAGCCGCAGTGACGGCGCGGCACCGACCGCACATGCCGCCACGAACGATCCACACAAAAGGGTGCGTAGGAGAACACCGATGCTCGGTCCTATTCAGGCGCCGGGCGAAAGGAAGATGATCAATGGGCGGCGACGCGCGGGGACGGCCCGGCCTTTTCCGCTGTGGCGCCTTCGTAGCGGCCCGCGGCCGCCGCCCATCGATACTGCAAGCTCGCAAACCCTCCTTCCGCCGCAACCGGTGCGCCACCCACAGGACGCTCGATCGATGTGCCGCGGGGCGCTGCGCAGCGGCAACGCTAGATCGGGATGACTTTTCTTCGAATCGTCATTCCGATCTAGCTTCTTGTCTGAGCATGATCTTTTCCGAAAACCGTTACACACTTTTCGGGATCATGCTTTAGATGTCCGGTCGTCATGGATTTGACGCTTGCGGCGCCGGGCGCTCTGTGAAGCACGACACGCTCAGACCCACATTTTGATGCTGCAGCGCCGCGCGGTCACGACACCGGTGGACTTCACCCCAGCATCCGGGTCATGGCCGGGCTTGACCATGCTTGACCCGGCCATCCCGCGCCTTCTATTCGACTCATGGTTCAAGACGTGGATGCCCGCGACGCGCGCGGGCATGACGAATCAAACATCGCATGCACCGCCATAGGTCGGAGCCGCCGTGCGGAGAGCGCCGATCGTCATGAAGCCGCTGTCAGACGAGACGATCGCGCCAATCTTGCGGGCGGCACGGCCGACCGGAATAGGCGCTCATCGGTCGAAGCGGCGCTGCACGGCGACGAAACAGCCGCCGGAAGAAGCCGCGGCGCGGCGTGTCTTCGCGGCGCGGAGCGGCAGGGGGGCTCTGCTGCCGGCGTTTTTCCGCCTTCAGGCGGGCGGCGATCAGCTCGTGGACCTTGTACGGCGTGATCAGGTGACGGTTGCTGAACTCGCGATAGACGTCGTAGCTCGGATTGGCGTCCCAGATAAAGCGCATGATCTCGATGAATAGCTCGCTGTCCCGCCTGAGCGCGGGATTGCTGGCCTCGAGCAGCGCGAACGCGGCGCGGCGCACGCGCGCATCCTTCGACGCGAGCATCCGATACACGTGCGATCTCTCCAGCGCGCCGTGCTTGACCATGATGACTTCCCGAGGGGCTGAAATTCATAGCATCAAACCGCCGGCGGCGGGACGGCGCAGAGAATCATGGTGTGCAGAGTCTTATCGCCGCCGCGGTCCAAAGAGGTGGATGGCCGGCATGAAGCTCAGGAAGCCGGCCATGACGAGCCGGAGAAGGAGGCGGCCGCCGGAAGCGCTATTTGGTATTGCGCCACCAGAACAGCGAGCGTTGCGGCTTCTCGAGCGTGTCGTCGTCCGCCGGGCACGGCGCGTCCGCCACCAGGGCGCCGAGACGTTGCGCTTCCCGCTGCCATCGGTCGCGGCTGTCGATGATGCGGTCGAGGTGCGCGAACAGGAATTCCTCGGTCTTGCGCGCTTCGTTTTCCTTGGCGCGCAGCCGTTCCAGTTCGATCCGCAGCAGCGCCAGCTCGCGCCGCATGGCGGGGACCGGATCGGAGGAGTCGGGTGGCGGCGGCGCTGGAAATATGCGCACCAAGGGGTGAATGCTGGCGGCAGCAGATTGGGTCGGCATGCGCACAGCCTGCCGCAATATGGTTTATCGCCGGTTAATGCCGAGCGCCAAAAGTGAAGCCGCGCGCGCTGCCGTCCCGTGCGGGCCGGATCGCGCTCAAGCGGGCCGATGACGCGGCCACGCGTGAGGCGATTTCGCCCACCTATGCAAGCAGATGCGATGGATTGCGTAGCGTGCGCGGGCCGACCGGCTCAGCGCTGCGAGCCCAGCGCCGCGCCGCCGTTGGGCCGCTCCGCCGGAGGATCAGCGCTGTTCGATTGCTGGCGCAGCTCGGCGCGCTTCTGATAGGCCTCGATCTGCACGCGCTCCGCGGCCTTGAGCGCCGCCTGCGCGTAAGCGCGCAGGACCTCGTCGTGAATCCTGCCGCCGACGGTGCGAACCGCGCGCATCGCTTCGACGGCCGCGTCGACTTCCGCTTCGTTCGGCATGGAGGGGACTCCTTCAGAAAACAGCCACGGCCCCGACGATCGATCCATGCCGGGGAGGCAGAGAGAAGCCCCGGGCCGTGGCAGGTCACCGGGGGTTCTCGTGCAGCGACGTTTCATCACGAGTCTGGCGGATCGTGACTGCGCCAAAACTAATACGGCGCTCGCCATTTCTGCAACGGTGCGGCGTGGAAATTGCGCCGTTGTGACATTTCTGCAAGCTGAAGCGCGCGCGCCGAAGCGAGCTGGCAGGCGGTCTTCACAAGCATAATGTCGAAGGGAGATGCGACGCCGCGTCGCGGGCTCACTTGCCGAGCCGGTAGCTTTGCGTCACCTCGCCGCCGCACGCGGTGCAGGCGAGCCTGATCTGTTCGCGGTGATCCAGAACCTCGATGGTGCGGATGCGCATCGGCGCGTTGCAACACTTGCACTGTGGAAGCAGCACGCGCGCATCGTCAGCGATCAATTCAGCCTGCATGTCCCCTCCCCCGCGGCAGCGATCTGCGTGCCGAGTTAGGGACCCAATGCGAGGCAAAATTAGGACAGCGACGATCGCTGGCCCAGCAACAGCCGCGCCATTTTCGCCGACGCCACCGAAAGATACCGACTTTTTATGGCAGTTTTACGCCGAGGTTACGGGGCGCGCGTCTTGAACGGCGGCGGCGCCAGCGCCGCGACGCAGTCGGTGTCGGGCGCCCGCGGGTCGGCGAGGAACGATGCCATGACGCGCTGCGCGCAGGCGGACTTCGGCACCACGAAGTGGCCCACGCCGGGGATGACCACGAGGGTCGCGGCGGCGAGCGGCGCCGCGGCGGCCTGCGCTACCCGCGGCGAGGTGATGGCGTCGTAACCGCCGGCGATGACGAGGGTGGGGATATCGCCGCGCGCGATTGCGCGCTGCGCGGCGGGCGCCTTCGTCACCCGCCAAACGCGGCAGATCTCGCGCAGGAACGGAAACTGCGGCGCCTGCGCCAGCACCGAATCCGGAAACGCCGGGAAGGCGCGCCGCCCCTGCTCAAGCACGCTGCCGGCGCGCTCGTAGGGCACCCACTCGCTGCACACAACCCCGTTGTGCAGGCCCCAGCTCAGGTCGCCCTGATGCGCGGCGGTGCTGGCGGCGATCGAGGCAACGACGTCGTGCGTGCGGCCCCGCGCCATCGCGTCAAGCAAAGCGGGAAGTTCCGGACCCAGCATTTCGGTGACGCCGATGGCCCAGTTCACCAGCGCTCCGCCGTCGACCACGACCTCGACCGGCCGCGCGTCCGCCGCCGGTTGCTCGCCCGGCAGCAACAACGGTACCACCGTGCCACTCAACGGCGCGGCCTCGAGCTGGCG
>JBAUOM010000786.1:0-5842 GCA_049579765.1 Xanthobacteraceae bacterium | reverse complement strand
CAGCATCATCGCCAAAGTGCACCTCGTGCTCGTGGCGAGCCCCAAGGTCGAGGCGAACAGCGTGCAGGAGCTGCTGGCGTTCGCCAGGGCCAATCCCGGCAAGCTCAACTACGCCTCGATCGGGCTCGGCACCCAGGCGCATCTCGGCATGGAGTTGCTGAAGATGATGACCAAGACCGATATCACGCAGGTGGCTTATCGCGGCACCGCGCCGGCGACGACCGACATCGCCGCCGGCGTGGTCGACGTCATGTTCACGGGGCCGCCGTCGGCCAAGGCGCTCGCCGCCGGCGGCAGGGGGAAGCTGCTGGCGGTGGCCTCGCCCGCACGCTCGCGCCTGATGCCGCAGGTTCCGACCGTCGCGGAGGCGGGCGTGCCGGGCTACGAGCTGAGCGGCTGGTTCGGGTTGCTCGCGCCCGCCAAGACGCCGCAGCGCATCGTCGATCAGCTTTCCGCCGAGGTCAAAAAGGCGGTCGCCGATGCGCGGCTGAAGGGTCGCCTCACCGAGCAGGGCCTCGACGTCGTCGGCAGCACACCGGCGGAAATGCTCGCCGTGATGACCGCCGACACCAAGAAATGGCGCGAGGTCATCGCCGCGACCGGCGCCAAAATCCCGCAATGATCACGCAATCAACCTCGCATTGATCCCCTCGTTCACGTCAGGAGCGCGAGCATGGCTGAGGGCATTACCGGATGGCGGCTGCACCTCGGGGTGATCTTTCCGACCCCGGTGCCGCCGCGCGCGGTGCTCGAGTTCTACGAGGCGGTGCCGGAAGGCGTCGACATGACCACCGTGTCGCTCACGATCCAGCAGCTCTCCGACGACGACATGGACGAGGCGATCAAGGGCATGGAGCGGGCGGCGAGGCAATTGGCCAATTTCGACGTCGACATCGTCTACCAGTCCGGCGTGCCGCCGGTGGTTCGTCGCGGCCTGCGCTTCGGCGACGAGCTCGCCGACCGCCTGTCGCAGGCCTCCGGCCTGCCGGCGATCACCGACATGTCGAGCGTGATCGACGCCATGCGCGCGGCGAAGCTCGAGACGCTGGCCATGGCGACGCCGTTCGAGCAATTCATCAACGATCGGCTGAAGACATATCTCGCCGCGGAGAGAATCGAGATCACCAACGACACGGCGCTCGGCATCAAGCGCAACGTGGAGATCCGCCGGCTGCCGATCCCGGTCGAATACAACGTGGCGCGCAAGACCTATCTCGAATCCGAGAAGCGCCCTGACGGCATCTACATTCCCTGCGGCGGCTGGGGCAGCCTCCACAATATCGAGCTGCTGGAGAAGGATCTCGACACCACCGTCGTCACCTGGATGAACGCGATGATCTGGAGCGCATTGCGGCGCGGCAAGGTCGCCGGCGCGATTCACGGCTTCGGCAAGTTGCTGGCTTCGCTGTGAGGCGTCTCTTCACGGCGGCGTCACGCCGAGCTTGCGGGCGCAGGCGAGCAGCCGCGACCAGGTGCCCTGCGGCAGCGGGATGCCGTCGCGCATGCGCGCATGCAGAGTGTCGTCGCCGCGCTCGCCGGGCAGGTAGAGGCGGTCGACGCGCTCGTCGGGCGGCAGCGCGGAGATGCGGCGGCCCAATTCGTCCGCTTCGGCGAGGATGCGTTCGCGATCGCCGAACGCGGCGAGATCGACGGCGATCGCAACGCCGTTGAGGAACGGCGCGTCGAGCGCGCCGCCGGCGGCCAGCGCCGGCGCGATGATCGGGTTGCCGACCACCAGGCTGCAGAGGCATTCGATCATGAACGAGAGGCCGGAGCCCTTCGGTCCGCCGAGCGGCAACAGCGCCGCGACCTGGCGCGGGTCGGTGGTCTCGCGCCCGGCCGCATCCATTCCCCAGCCGAGCGGAATGTCGCGGCCGGCGTCGCGCGCGCCCATCACCTTGCCCATGGCCACGGTCGAGGTGGACATGTCGATGAGAAACGGCGGGCGGTTCGCGGCCGGGAACGCGATCGCCAGCGGATTGGTCGAGACGCCCGCAACCTTGGCGCCGTAATAGGCCATCATCGGGCCGGACGCCGACATGACGATGCCGGCCATACCGGCGTTGGCGGCCTGCAGCGCGAAATAGCCGACCGCGCCGGCATGCGTGATGTTGCGCGCCGCGCACCAGCCGACATGGACCTCGCGCGCCCGCACGATCGCTTCCGTCATCGCCCGCGCCATGGCGACGGCCCCCGGCGCGCGGTCCGCCTCCAGCACGGCGATCGCGCCGGCGCGCTTCTCCACGCGCATATCTGGGTTCGGATTGATCGCCTTTTGCGTGAGGCGCTCGATATAGCCCGGGATGCGCAGGACGCCGTGCGAATCCGTCCCCCGTAGATTGGCCCACACCAGCGATTTGGCCCATTCGTCCGCCATCACCGCCGCGACGCCCGTCGCCTGGAACAGCGCGCTCGCGAAGCGCTCGAGATCGGAGCTGCGGACGATGTGCTGTTCGCTTGTTCCAGGCATGCTTTCACTTTCTTCGCTGCGGCCGGCGGCCCGCGACCGGCTGTAGCCCGGCTGGAGCTCGGACGAAATCAGGATCCACGCGCGCCGCGGGCAAACTTGTTTTTCCGTTCGTTATCTGTTCTGGTCGTGGATGCGAATCGCGGGGACAGCCGGCATGGGTGCGATGGTGCAGAGGGCGCAGGCGGCCGCTCGCACGCGCTCGCTGCGCCGCGCCGCTGATTGGTCCGGCACGCGCCGATGACCGCCTCCCACCTTGCGCATCTCAACCCCGAACAGCGCCGCGCCGTCGAATACGGCGGGCCGGATTTCACCGCCGCCGGTCCCCTCCTCATCCTGGCCGGCGCCGGCTCCGGCAAGACCAACACGCTCGCGCATCGCGTCGCCCATCTCGTCCTCAACGGCACCGATCCGCGGCGGATCCTGCTGCTGACCTTCTCGCGGCGCGCGGCCACCGAGATGACGCGGCGCGTCGAGCGCATCGCGGCGAGGGTGCTGCACGGCGGCGCCGCAGCAGCCGCGGATGCCCTCACCTGGTCAGGCACATTCCATGCCATCGGCGCGCGCCTCATCCGCGAATGCGCCCCCCGCATCGGCCTCGACCGCGCATTCACGATCCACGACCGTCAGGATTCGGCCGACCTTCTCAATCTGGTACGGCACGACCTCGGCTTCTCGCAGACGCAACGTCGCTTTCCCGCCAAAGACACGTGCCTTGCGATCTATTCGCGCGCGGTGAATGCGCAAACGCCGCTCGGCGACGTGCTCGCCTCGGCGTTTCCGTGGTGCGCCGCCTGGGAAGCCGAGTTGCGCCGGTTGTTCGCGACCTATGTCGAAGCCAAGCAGCGCCAGCACGTGCTCGATTACGACGACCTTCTGCTCTATTGGGCGCAGATGATGGCGGAGCCGTCCATCGCCGACGACGTGGCAAGCCGATTCGACCACGTGCTGGTGGACGAATATCAGGACACCAACCGCCTGCAGGCCTCGATCCTGCTGGCGCTGAAGCCGAACGGCACCGGCCTCACCGTGGTGGGCGACGATGCGCAATCCATCTACTCGTTCCGCGCGGCGACCGTGCGCAACATTCTCGACTTTCCCGGTCACTTCAGTCCGCGCGCCGAGATCGTCATGCTCGAGCGCAACTATCGCTCGACGCAGTCCATTCTCGCCGCCGCCAACGCGGTGATGGAACCGGCGCAGGAGCGCATCGCCAAGACCCTCTGGTCGGACCGCGCCAGCGCCGAACGGCCGCGGCTCGTCAGCGTGGGCGACGAGGCCGACCAGGCGCGCTACCTCGCGCACACGGTGCTGCACAACCGCGAAGCGGGCGTCGCGCTCAAGGCGCAGGCGGTGCTGTTCCGGGCGTCGCACCACAGCGCCCTCACCGAAATCGAGCTCGCCCGCCGCAACATCCCGTTCGTCAAGTTCGGCGGCCTCAAATTCCTCGAAGCCGCGCATGTCAAGGACGTGCTGGCGTTCCTGCGCTGGGCGGAGAACCCGCGCGACCGCGTCGCCGGCTTCCGCGTCGTTCAGCTCATTCCGGGCGCCGGGCCGGCGACGGCGGCACGGTTGCTCGACCGCGTCATGAATACGGCCGCGGCGATCGAAGCCGTCGCCGATTTTCCCGCGCCCGCGGCGGCCGCCGAGCATTGGCCGGCCTTTGCCGAAACGCTGCGGCTCGTCCACGGCGCCTCGCTGGGATGGCCGGCGGAGCTCGATCTCGTCTGTCGCTGGTACGCGCCGCATCTCGAACGCATCCATGACGATGCCGCCCTGCGGCAAGCCGACCTGCTGCAGCTCGCCCAGATCGCGTCCACCTATCCCACGCGTCAACGCTTCCTCACCGAGCTCACGCTCGACCCGCCCGCCGCCACGAGCGACGAAGCCGGGACGCCGCTCCTCGACGAGGATTATCTGATCCTCTCGACCATCCATTCGGCCAAGGGTCAGGAATGGAAGGCGGTGCTGATCCTCAACGCGATCGACGGCTGCATTCCGTCGGACCTCGCCACCGGCAGCACGGCGGAGATCGAGGAAGAGCGCCGCCTGCTCTATGTCGCGATGACGCGCGCCAAGGAACACCTGCACCTGATCATGCCGCTGAGATTCTTCGCCCATCAGCAACGCGCGGGCGGCGACCGTCACGTCTATGCCGCGCGCACGCGGTTCATCGCCGGCGCCATGCTCGACCGCTTCGAGAGCTGCGCCTGGCCGCCCGCCGATGCAACGGCATCGACGCAACGGCAAAGATTCGCACCCGTCGATGTCGGCGCGCGGTTGCGCCGGATGTGGAGCTGATCACCTCATGCCGCCACGCGCGGATCGGCGGTGTTGCAGAAATCGGCCAGCGCCTGCGCGAGGCGGCGGGTGGCCGGGCTCGCCTCTGGCGCCGCGACGAGCGCCACTTCCGTATTGGTGATCGGCGGGAAGCCGTCGTCGACGTCGAGCACGCGGTGCTCGGGCAGAACGGCGACCTCCGGCAGGATGCTGACGCCGAGGCCGGCCGACACCGCGGCCTGAATGCCGAGAAGGTTCGGGCTCGTATAGGCGATGTGCCAGGCCCTACCCGCAACCTCGAGCGCGTGGATCGCACGGTTGCGGTAGAGGCACCCCTGCTCGAAGACGGCGAGCGGCAGCGGATCGCGGCGGAAATCGATCGGGTGGCGGCGGCTGGTGATCCAGCGCAGATGCTCGGGCCAGGCAGCGATCCCGCCGGTCTCGCCCAGGTCGCGCTTGAACAGGGCAAGGTCGAGGTCGCCGCGTTCGAGCGCGCGGCGCAAATGCACGCTCAATCCGCAGCGCACGTCGAGCCGCAAGCCGGGGCGCAAGCGGGCGAACTCCGACAGCATCTCGGTCAGGCGATACGCGGCGAGTCCTCCGGCAGGCCGAGCCGCACCGTGCCCTCGCTCGCCGGACGCGCAACCACGTCGTGCGCCTCCGCGGCCAGCGCGAGGATCCGCCGCGCATAAGCGAGCAGCCGCTCGCCCTCTTCGGTCGGGGTGACGCGCTTGCCGTCGCGATGCAGCAGCGGCCGGCCGACCGTCTCCTCCAGCCTGCGGATCTGCTGGCTTACCGTCGACTGGGTGCGGTGGACCCGCTCGCCGGCACGGGTGAAGCCGCCGGCGTCGACCACCGAGACGAAGCTGCGGAGCAGGTCGAGATCAAGCATGGATCTGCTATCATTTGTGTTTCCACTGAGATCAATCCTATCATTTAATTTCTGGATACCAAGCGGCGAGGCTACATGTGTCGGTAGCACACGAGTTGTCCGGGTTAGGTAGCACACGAGTTGTCCGGTTCTGTGCCTCCTGGTGGAGGCGAAACGATGAACCGGGCAACGTGGCTACAGGGCCGGAGAATGCTGAAGTTTCG
>JBAUOM010000785.1:0-4583 GCA_049579765.1 Xanthobacteraceae bacterium | reverse complement strand
GCGGATCTATCGAGAGACTGTAACCCCTCACCCCACCCCTCTCCCTACGGGAGCGGGAGCCCACCGAGTTTGCCGACAGATCATTGACTCAAATACGAAGTGCAATTCGCCGTCTGTCGTCTGTCGTCCGTCCCCTGCCTTCCGTCACCCCACGTCGCGTCTCGCCTCGGCGAGCAGCGGGGCGAGCGCGTCGGGCGAGGCTGCGGCGCTCTCCGCAGCGGTCGCCGGCACGGTCTTCGGCGGCGCGATCGCGCGGTGACGCTGGATGCCGAACGCGAGCGCCACCAGCACCACGGCGGCGACCGCGGCCGACACCGCGGTGTCGGGATCGAACATCGCCACGAACGAAATGAGCGCCATCAGCGAGCGCAGCGTCAGGTCGATGATCGGTTTCTCGTGAAATCGTCCGAACATCGCGAAAGTGATGCCGCAGGTGCTGACGAGCACCAGCAGGGTGTCCACGATCTGCATCCAGCCCGGATTCACCACCATGTTCGGGCGGGTGAAGATCGCGAACGTCATCAGCGTGATCGGCGCGCAGATTTTCAGCGCCTCGTACATCGTTTTCAGGAAGGACGCATTCGCGATGCGCGCGGAAACCGCGGCCGTGAGCGAGGTGGGGGGCGACAGCTCGCCCCAGACCGACATCAGATAGACGAAGAAATGCGCGACCCAGGGGTTGATCCCGAGCTCCTGCATCGGCCGCACGATGACGACCGCGCCGATGATGTAGGTGGCGGTGGGCGGAAGACCCGCGCCGGCGAGCCAGCCGAAAATCCAGGCCATGAAGATCATGGCTGCGACGTTCCAGGCGCCGAGGTCGAGCAGCATGGCGCCCATCCGGTTGATGAAACCGGTGACCGTGAACAGGCCGATCATGATGCCGAGCGTTGCCAGCAGCAGCGTCAGATACGAGGTCATCTCGGCGTGCGTTTCGATGGCACGGCGAATGTTGCCGAGCAGCGTCTCGTTCGAGACGGCGGGGTCCTTCAGCAGGTATTTGAAATAGAGGAACGCCGCGACCAGCAGTCCGAGCATGAAGCTCGCGGTGTAGAGGGCGGCGAGCAATTCGCCCTTGCCGACGACGCCCATCAGATAGACGAGATAGAGCACCGAGGAGAAAAAGATGGTGGTCTTGACCTTGTCGTAGAGCGGCACCTGCGGCCGCTCGATGGGATCGCGCGGCAACAGGCGCACGCACAGCAGGTAGACCGCGACGCCGACGGAGACGTAGTAGACGAAGGCGAGCGCAAATCCGCGCAGCACGACGTCCCAGTAGGGCACGCCGAGGAATTCCGACATCAGGAAGGCGCCGACCCCCATCATCGGCGGCATGATCAGCCCGCCCATCGAAGCCGAGGTCTCGACCGCCGCGGCGAAGGTACCGGGGACGCCGTAGCGCATCATCAGCGGGATGGTGATCGTGCCGACCACGGCGGCGTTGGCCGAGCCGCTGCCGCTGATCATTCCGATCGCGCTCGATCCCACGACCGCAGTCTGCGGGATCAGCTGCCGCGACCGGCCGGCGATCAGCCGCACGACGTTGATCATCGCGCGCTGTGCGTCGAACCCGTTCGCGACCCCGGCCAGCAGCAGGAAGGCGGCGATCAGGGTGAGCGCGATCTGACCGTAGAGGCCGTAGATGCCGGTCGAGAATTCGACCGTGCTCGAGGTCACGACGCGGTAGAAGGTCGTGCCCGGATGCCAGAAGAAATCGATCGGGCTGAGATATCCCCAGAGCGTGTAGACGACGAGGACGACGTTGGTCCAGAACAGGACCGGATGGGCGAGCCGGGACAGCTCCATCACCAGCAGGAACATCAGCAGCCCGACGACGAAATCCTGCTCGGTGTAGGAGCCCTGCGAATAGATCGCGATGCGTTCGAACTCGAAATAGAAATAGACGAAGGAATAGACGCAGATGCCGACATAGGCGGCGACGATGATGTGATTGGCGATCGGCGGCAGCCATTTGTAGAGGTAGTTGTCCTGATACATGAACAGGATCTGCAGGGTCAGCGCGACCGACATCAGCCGCGCCACCAGCTCCTGCGCGCCGCCGAGGCCGGTGTAGAAGAACCAGACGAGCCAGACGACCTGGATCAGCGCGAAGACGAATGTCAGGTTCTTGAGCGTGGCATGTTTCTTCAATGCCGCGTGCGTCATCGCTCTCCCCCTCGCGACGGCGGATGCGTGTGGCTCGCCGGATGACCTGCGCGCGACACAAGGGGCTGGTGTTCCGGGCACGGTGCGCCGCGGACTCGGGAGCGCGTCGGACCGGTCCGGTCCATGCAAAATATGCTTACACGACTTGCATGCACTTGAGCGCCGATCTCGGGTAAACCCGAAATCGGTGTCTGCCGCGCACCACGTCGTTTCGCTGCGTCCTGCGCCGCGCCCGGAGCACCTGCGATATCAGCGCCGGCGTGACGATGCCCGGGACTTGGAATAGCCCGAGGCGGGAACAAGCGTTGCGCGCGCATCCCCGCCTCCGCAGCCGTCGGGGCGTCAGGTCGCGCTGCCCGCGACCTTCCACTTGTCGTTCCAGGCCTTGTGCTCCTTGAGGAACTTGGCCAGGCCCGGATGCACCGCGATCTGCGGGTTGGCGTTGATGCCCTGGACCTGCATGCCGACGAAGTCCTTCGCCATCGTCGCGAAGCCCGGATCGATCTTCACCAGATCGTCCTTCTTGTCGTAGAACGCCTTGATCATCTTGTAGACGACCTCTTCCGGCATATCGATCCGGGCGTTGTAACCGAACAGGATCGGCACGCCCTTGAGCGTCGAGGGGCCGACGTCCTTGGTGAACGCGGCCTTGGGATCGACGTCGACGACCGCGAGGCCGGCCGCTTTGATCTTCTCGATCTCGTCCGGGCACGGGTTGACGACCCTGACATCCATGCGGATCTCGGTCTCCTTCCAATAGGCGGCGAGCGAGCGGCCGGCGGTGGTGTAGGTGGCGGATCCCACGATCGTGCCCTGTTCCATGGCGTCGGCATTCGACTTGAGATCGATCTGGACGTGCTTGAAGTCGTAGCCGAGCGCCTTGTAGATGCGCTGCCAGTTCAGCCAGTTCATGAACCCGGCCTGGGTGTAGAATACCGGCTTGCCGCTGAAATCCTTCCAGCATCGGAACTTGTCGGCCTCTTTGGCCGACGTCGCCAGCATCGACTCCATCGGATAGGCGTACCAGGTGTGCACGATCTCCGGCTTCACCGGCTTGTAGTCCTTGAAGCCGCCGACGCGGTCGTGGAACTGGCTCATGCCGATGTCGGCGGTATAGGCGATCTCGCCCTCGCCGTTCATCACCGCCTTCATCGCCACGGTCGGCGAGGTATAGGGCTGCACGGTCACGGTGTATTCGCCGCCGAGCGCCTCCTCGACGACCTTCGCCATGGAAGCGGCGACGGTATAGCCGTAGGAGCCGACCTGCGACGTGGTCCAGCGCAGCGACTTGCGCTGCGCCTCGGCGGGCTGGACGGTCGCGGCCGCAACCACGACGGCGGCGATGGCCGCGGTGGCTACGGTCAAGGCGTAAGCTTTCAGCTTGGGCATCGATATCCTCCCTGTGGTTTTTTGTTCCCCGCAATCCGGACGCGCGCGCCGCGCGCGCCAGGCTACGGCGCTCGCCGCATCATAGCCGAGCCCATGATCGAATGGGGACTTTGTTGCGCTGGAACGACTTGGCCTCCCCCCGCGTCCCGAAGACCGTCCCGGCGGTCGGGCCATGACGAGCATTACAAGATGGACAACCATCACAAAGCCGTAATTTCGGCTCGCGAACTTGTTATCTACTCTAACCTCGCGCGCTTGTTACCTAACAAAACTTTAACTTGATGCGCTGTTCCATCCGATTTCTACTATCCTCTACCGTAGTGACTTGTACCGTAGCGACTTGGAGGGGAACGTCATGTGGAAAGCAATCGCGGCCGGGACGGCAGCGCTCGCGATCGCGGGCACCTCGCTCGGTTATGCGCAGCAGCAGCGCGGGGGCCATGATGGCGGGCCGCGCTCACAGATGAGCGCCGAGGACCTGCGCGCATTCGGAGAGGCGAGACTGGCCGCGCTCAAGGCGGGCCTGGCATTGACGCCGGAGCAGGAGAAGAACTGGCCGGCCTTCGAACAGGCGGCGCGCGACTACGGCAAGTTGCGGATGGATCGCTTCGCCGCCATGCGCAACGCCCCACCCGGCAACGATCCGGTCGAGCGGCTGCGTCAGCGCGCCGCAGCCATGTCCGACACCGGCGCGGCGCTGAAGAAATTGGCCGACGCCACCGACCCGCTCTACAAGAGCCTCGACGACAGTCAGAAGCGGCGCTTCGCGATCCTCAATCGGGTGACCGGTGTCGGCGGGGACGGGTTCCGCGGCCGTCGCGGCGGCGGGATGCACCATAACTGGGGTCCGCACCGCACCGATGGCGGCGCGATGGAGATGCCGCGGTCTGGCGAACAGGGTCTCTAGTCACCATATAACCGAGCCTAGCGCCGGCGATCGCACTCCCAGCCCCCCGACACGATCGCCGACGTACGGGAGCCGCCGGGTCCCCACCCGGCGGCTTTCCGTTTTTGGGGGCCGCTCCCGC
>JBAUOM010000784.1:0-4255 GCA_049579765.1 Xanthobacteraceae bacterium | reverse complement strand
GCGCCGATCGGGTAGCCCGGCGACAGCCACGCCATCAGCCGATAGAAGGCCGGCGTGTTCAGGCCGTCGGGCGGGTGCCGCGGGCGCTCAGTGGTCATGGTGGTGGGACTGCTGCCCGTAGGCCCCCGGCTCCGGGTCGAACGGCGCCTCGACCGGCGTCAGGCGGGCGCCGAGCGCGCATAGCATCTCCTCCAGCACGTGGTCGCGGCGAATGCGCAACGCGTCGGCCACGACCTGCACGTCGGTGTGGCGGTTGCCAATATGCCAGGCGAGCCGCGCCAGCGCGGCCGCCGACGTCGCGGCGATCTCGATCAGCGGCTCGAGCTTGCCGGCGACGCGCACGATGGTGCCGTCCTCGAGCACGAGCCCGTCGCCGTCGCGCAACGCGGTGGCGTGCGGAAGATCGAGCAGGAATTGGGTGCCGCGCTCGCCGGTCAGCACGATGCGGCGGCGATGGCGCTCCGCGGCGTCGAGCACGACGCGGTCGACGGCGGTCGCCGCGTTCCAGCTGCCAGCGGTTCTGATTTCGGACGCGCGCCGCATCGGATCACATCTTCAGAACAGGAAATAGCGCTGTGCCATCGGCAGCACGTCGGCCGGCGCGCAGGTGAGCAGCTCGCCGTCGGCGGTGACCTCGTAGGTTTCCGGATCGACCTCGATCTTCGGCGTGGCGGAGTTGTGCACCATGCTCTTCTTCGAGATGCGTCGGGTGTTTTCCACCGCGAGGAACTCCTTGTCGACCCCGAGCTTGTTGCGCAGGCCGCCCCTGAGCGCGGCCTTCGACACGAACAGCACCGAGGAGGCGGTGAGCGCCTTGCCGAACGCGCCGAACATCGGCCGATAATGCACGGGCTGCGGCGTGGGAATCGAGGCGTTGGGGTCGCCCATCGGCGCGGCGACGATGGTGCCGCCCTTGATGATGCAGTCGGGCTTCACCCCGAAGAAAGCCGGCGACCACAGCACGAGATCGGCGAGCTTGCCCTTCTCCACCGAGCCGATGTGCTTTGCCACCCCGTGCGCGATCGCGGGGTTGATGGTGTATTTGGCGACGTAGCGCTTGGCGCGCAGGTTGTCGTTGTCGCCGGTCTCTTCTTTCAGGCGGCCGCGCTGCTGCTTCATCTTGTCGGCGGTCTGCCAGGTGCGGATGATGACCTCGCCGACCCGCCCCATGGCCTGGCTGTCGGACGACATCATCGAGAGCGCGCCGATGTCGTGCAGGATATCCTCGGCCGCGATGGTCTCCTTGCGAATGCGGCTTTCGGCGAAGGCCACATCCTCCGCGATCAGGGGATCGAGATGGTGGCACACCATCAGCATGTCGAGATGCTCGTCGATGGTGTTCCTGGTGAACGGCCGCGTCGGATTGGTGGACGACGGCAGCACGTTGTTGAGCCCGGCGATCTTGATGATGTCGGGCGCGTGCCCGCCGCCCGCGCCTTCGGTATGGAAGGCGTGGATGGTGCGGCCCTTGAACGCCTTGATGGTGTCCTCGACGAACCCGGATTCGTTGAGCGTGTCGGTATGGATCATCACCTGCACGTCGTAGTCGTCGGCGACCGACAGGCAGCAGTCGATCGCCGCCGGCGTCGTGCCCCAGTCCTCGTGCAGCTTGAGCGAGCAGGCGCCGCCCCTGACCATCTCCTCCAGCGCCGCCGGGCGCGACGCATTGCCCTTGCCGGCGAAGCCGAGATTGACCGGCAATCCGTCGGCGGCCTGGATCATGCGGCCGATATGCCACGGCCCCGGCGTGCAGGTGGTGGCGAAGGTGCCGTGCGCCGGTCCAGTGCCCCCGCCGAGCATGGAGGTGACGCCCGACATCAGCGCCTCCTCCACCTGCTGCGGACAGATGAAATGGATGTGGGTGTCGAAGCCGCCGGCGGTGAGAATCTTGCCTTCGCCCGCGATCGCCTCGGTGCCGGGGCCGATGACGATGGTGACATCGGGCTGGATGTCGGGATTGCCGGCCTTGCCGATGCCCGCGATGCGGCCGCCCTTCAAGCCCACGTCGGCCTTCACGATGCCCCAGTGGTCGAGGATCAACGCATTGGTGATGACGGTGTCGACCGCGCCCTGCCGGCTGGCGGTCTGGCTCTGGCCCATGCCGTCGCGGATCACCTTGCCGCCGCCGAACTTCACCTCTTCGCCGTAGGTGCAGAAATCCTTTTCCACCTCGATGATGATGTCGGTGTCGGCGAGCCGCACCCGGTCGCCGGTGGTGGGGCCGAACATTTCGGCATAGACGGAGCGCTGGATTCTGCTCGGCATGCTTTCAGGTCCCTACAGGTGCGGCGGGGCTGGCAAGCGCATCGTGAGCGCGCCAGCGGTTTTCGAAGGCGGGCCGCAGGATGTCGTGGGCGAAACGGAACCCGTCGCGGCGTCGCCTGCGCACCGTATCCGGCGAGAAATCGCGCATGCCGTCCTTGTCGTCGGCCGGCTGTTGCGCGGCCGGATCGAGCGCGGCCGCCGGGTCCTGCATGTCGATGTTGACGATGGCGTCGATGATCTTGTAGCGCCGCGCCTCCTCGAGCCGGGCGCTCAGCCATTCGTCGACTGCCTCGGGCGGAGCCTTCGCCGCGAGCGCGTCGATGGTCTCGACCAGCGCATTGATGCGTCGCGCCATGTCGTGATCCTGACGCAGGCGGTTGCCGAAGCTGAGCTCGTGCAAGCGATCCTCGACGGCGGCGAGATTGCGCGGCAGCCGCGCGCGCAAGGGATAGAGGTTCATCACCACCAGCATGCGGTCGACCGCCGGATCGGCGCTGAAGGCGTCGATGGCCACCCCCAGCGGCGTGTTGTCGACGATGCCGCCATCCCAGTAAGGCATGCCGTCGATCTCGGTCCACGGGAAGCCGGGCGGCAGGCTGCCGCTCGCCAGCACGTGCCGCGGCTCGATCCTGGTCGCGGCGATGCGCGGCCCGATGGCCTTGTTGGCGAATGCTTGCAGCGCGCCGGTGACGACCTCGACCGCGGTCACCACGAACGCGGTGGGGCTGGCGTTGAGCGCCACGAAGTCGACGTGACGGGCCAGCGTCACCAGCAGCGGGCGCGTATCGTAGACGTAGGTCCAGGTCGGAGCGGTCCAGAAATCCGGCCGCGGCGCGTAGAAGCCGGGCAGCCCGAAATAGGCGAGGTCGCGTTGCGCCGCCGCGATCCAGAACGGCGGCGCCTCGAGCATGAGGTCGTCCCACAGCGCGTTGAGCCGCGCGCGGGCATCGGCGCGGGTCTTGGCGCCGACCACGCAGGCGGCGTTGATCGAACCGATCGACACGCCGGTCACGACCTTGAGCACAAGCGCGCGGCCCTGTGCCGCGAACTCGTCCATCAGCTCGAGCAGCGCGTTCAAGGCGCCGCACTCGTAGGCACCGAGCGCGCCGCCGCCCTGCAGAACCACGCCGACTTCAAGCAGCTTGCTCGATGTTTCGGCCACGGGCTGTCTCCGCTCACGTCGCGGCTTTCAGGATCAGAGCTTCCCCATCACGCCTTGCCGGAACCCATAGATCGTCCGTTTGCCCGCGAGCGCCACGAGCGCGACCTCGCGTGTCTGCCCGGGCTCGAAGCGCACCGCCGTGCCGGCGGCGATATCGAGCCGCATGCCGCGTGCGGTCTTGCGATCGAACTTGAGCGCCGGATTGGTCTCGAAGAAATGATAATGCGAGCCGACCTGGATCGGCCGGTCGCCGGTATTGGTGACCGAGAGCCTGACACTCTTGCGGCCGGCATTGAGCTCGATCTCGCCGTCCTTGATGAACATTTCGCCGGGGATCATCTTGCTACCTCGTACGGGCGTTGCCGTCACGGTCGGACTTGTTGTGACTTGTTGTGGGCATGAGGGAGGAGAGTGTATTCACGCCTCATCTTATCGGCTCGTGCACCGTCACCAGCTTGGTTCCATCCGGGAACGTCGCTTCGACCTGGATTTCGAGGATCATTTCGGCAATCCCGTCCATCACCTGGGCCCGCGTGAGCACGTGCGCGCCGGCCTCCATCAACTCGGCGACGGTCCTGCCGTCGCGTGCGCCTTCGACGATGAAGTCGGTGATGAGCGCGAGCGCTTCGGGGTGATTGAGCTTGACGCCGCGCTCGAGTCGCCGCCGGGCCACCATCGCAGCCATGGACACGAGCAGTTTGTCCTTTTCGCGGGGTGTCAGATGCATGGCTTGCCTGCGATCCTCGCTTCCCGTCAGTTGAGCCAGAGCCGTGGCAATGGCGCGCCGCGCAGCGCGGTGAGCACGGCGGCGAGGTCGTGTCGCAGCGC
>JBAUOM010000783.1:0-2657 GCA_049579765.1 Xanthobacteraceae bacterium | reverse complement strand
GCGTGGAGCAAAGCGGAACGGTGCGCCGCTGATCCGGGACCGTTCCAGATTCGGAATCCGTAACGGTCCCGGGTCTGCAGCGCACCACTGCGTGCTGCGCCGCGCCCGGGACACGAAGGCTGAGTTTGCGGCGTCACTTCTTCTTCCCCAATCCGGGAAATCCAGGAAGGCCCGGCGGCTTGCCGCCGAGGCCGGGAAGCAACGGCCCGCCCGGGAATTTCGGCGGCAGGCCGGGCATGGTCGGGGGCAGGCCGGGAGCACCCGGCGCGCCGCCCGCCGAGGGAGGCAATCCGCCCGGCATCTGCTGCGCGAGCTTCTGCATCTGCTCGGGGCTCGGCATGCCGCCGCCCAGGCCGAGCATATTGGCGAGCCCGGCCATCGGGCCGCGCTTGCCGGAGCCCATCGCCTTCATCACGTCGGCCATGCTGCGATGCATCTTGAGCATGCGGTTGACGTCCTCGACCCTGGTGCCGGAGCCGGCGGCGATACGCTTCTTGCGGCTGGCCTTGAGCAGGTCGGGGCTGCGCCGCTCGCGCGGCGTCATCGAGTCGATGATCGCCACCTGGCGCTTGAGCACGCGCTCGTCGAGATTCGCCGACGCGAGCTGGTTCTTCATCTTGGCGATGCCGGGCAGCATGCCCATCAGGCCGGCCATGCCGCCCATCTGCTGCATCTGCGTGAGCTGCTCGCGCAGGTCGGCGAGATCGAAGGCGCCCTTGCGCATCTTCTCGGCGACGCGCGCGGCCTTCTCGGCGTCGATGGTCGCCGCCGCCCTCTCCACCAGCGTGACGATATCGCCCATGCCGAGGATGCGGTCGGCGATGCGCAGGGGATGAAAATCCTCCAGCGCATCCATCTTCTCGCCGGTGCCGATAAGCTTGATCGGCTTGCCGGTCACCGCGCGCATCGACAGTGCGGCGCCGCCGCGACCGTCGCCGTCCACGCGCGTGAGCACGATGCCGGTGAGCCCGACGCGCTCGTCGAAGGCGCGCGCGAGGTTGACCGCGTCCTGCCCGGTGAGGGCGTCGGCGACGAGCAGCACCTCGTGCGGATCGGCCGCGTGCTTGACCTCGGCAGCCTCCGCCATCATCGCTTCGTCGAGCGTGGTGCGGCCGGCGGTGTCGAGGATGACGACGTCATAGCCGCCGAGCCGGCCGGCTTGCAGGGCACGCGAGGCTATTTGCGCCGGCTGCTGGCCGGCGACGACCGGCAGCGTGTCGACATCGACCTGCTGCCCCAGCACCGCCAGCTGTTCCATCGCGGCGGGACGGCGCACGTCGAGCGAGGCCATCAGCACCTTGCGCCGCGCCTGCGCGGCGAGCCGCCTGGCGAGCTTGGCGGTGGTCGTGGTCTTGCCCGAGCCCTGCAGGCCGACCATCATGATCGGCACCGGCGCAGGCGCGTTGAGGTCGACCGGCTCGCCGTGCGCGCCCAGCATCTCGATCAGCTGGTCGTGCACGATCTTCACCACCATCTGGCCGGGCGTCACCGACTTGATGACCTCGACCCCGATGGCCTGGCCCTTCACCTTGTCGACGAAGGCGCGCACCACGTCGAGCGCGACGTCGGCTTCGAGCAACGCGCGGCGCACCTCGCGCAACGCGGCATCGACGTCCTCCTCGGTGAGCGCGCCGCGCCGCGTCAGGCGGTCGAGAATGCCGCCGAGCCGTTCGGAGAGGGTATCGAACATCGTACTGCTTCCTGCGGCCTCGCCCCGAGGAGCGTGCGCAGCACGCGTCTCGAAGGGCGGCAGTCGCTACGTTTTCCTCAAGGCCTCATCCTTCGAGACGCGCCTTTCAGGCGCTCCTCAGGATGAGGCCTTACCAAACACCTTTGCGCCCGAGGGCGCATCGCGCTGTCGGGCGGTCGCCTCCGGCCCCACGGACCGGTCGGCTGGCTGAAATTCCGGCTCTTTTGCGAGAGCGCGCGGAACCTATGAACGCGGCGAGGCGAAGTCAAGGACGCCTGCGGCGCCGGGACGCTTACCGCGGGGGCCGACTTTCGTTAGTGTTGCGGGCACGCCGCAACGAGGCCGCAGACGGGCCCGGCCGGCAACGGGAGGATAACGCAATGCAGATCACGCGGGTGCTGCTGATCGGACTTGTGATCGGACTTGTGATCGGACTTGGGCTCGTCGGGCCGGCGGCCGAGCTGGCGTCGGCGCAGGAGCGGGCGCAAGACTACCCCAGCCGCCAGGTCAACTTCATCGTGCCGTTCGCCCCCGGCGGCGGTACCGACATCCTCGGGCGCCTGTTCGGGCAGAAGCTGTCCGATCGTTTCGGCAAACCGTTCGTCATCGAGAACCGTCCCGGCGCCGGCACGGTGACGGCGGCGGTGCAAGTCGCCAAGAGCGAGCCCGACGGCTACACCATCATGATGGCGACCAGCGGCACCATGGCGATGAACCCGACGCTCTACAAGAAGCTGCCCTATCATCCCGGAAAGGATCTGGTGCTGGTGGCGCTCGCCGCCAACGTGCCGTTCGTGCTCGTGGTCAACCCGGAGCTCCCGATCCATTCGGTTGCCGACCTGGTCAAGCTCGCGAAGGAACGGCCGTTGAGCTACGGCTCCGGCGGCGCCGGCGCGTTCCATCACATCATGGGCGAGCTGTTCAAGACAACGCTCGGCATCCCGATGACGCACGTGCCCTACAAGGG
>JBAUOM010000782.1:0-43999 GCA_049579765.1 Xanthobacteraceae bacterium | reverse complement strand
GTTGCCGAATTGCGACAAATCCGGGGCATGCAACATGCGGCTGTTGCCAATCGGCACCATCGCGGTGGCGACCGGCCATTCGCCTTACCGTCAACCGCTGCTTCGGAAAACCTGGATGTCGAGGTCGCGGATCTTCTTGCGCAAGGTGTTGCGGTTGACCCCAAGCAGATCGGCCGCCCGAATCTGGTTCCCGCGGGTGGCCGCGAGCGTTACCGACAGCAGTGGATGCTCGATCTCCCGCAGGACGCGGTGATAGAGGCCGGGCGGCGGCAGTTCGTCCCCGAAGCCCGCGAAATAAGATGCCAGATGGCGTTCGACGGCGGCGGAAAGGCCCTCCTCCGATCGCGGCTCGTCGTCGGTCGAGACCATGGCCGGCTGCGACAGTTCGGCGTCGATGACAGCTGCCGAGATCGTCTCTTGCGGGTAGAGCGCGGCGAGGCGGCGAGCGAGATTCTCCAGTTCGCGCACGTTCCCGGGCCAGCGGTGACGCTTGAGCCGTTCGAGCGCGGCTTGATCGAGTTGCTTGCCCGGAAGGCCTTCCCGTTGCACCTGTGCGAAGAAGTGCCGGATGAGGTCGGGGACGTCCTCGATACGCTCGCGCAGCGGCGGCAGGCGCAACGGCACCACGTTGAGTCGAAAGAACAAATCCTCACGGAACAGGCCCTGCTGGATGAGCACGCGCAGATCCTTGTTGGTGGCCGCGATGATGCGTACGTCGGCCTTGATCGGGGTGCGCCCGCCCACGGTAGTGTATTCGCCCTGTTGCAGCACGCGCAGCAGCCGGGTCTGCGCCTCCATCGGCATGTCCCCGATCTCGTCGAGGAACAGCGTACCGCCTTCGGCTTGTTCGAAGCGGCCTGAGCTGCGGGTGTTGGCGCCGGTGAAGGCGCCCTTTTCGTGCCCGAACAATTCCGACTCGATCAGGTCGCGGGGAATCGCCGCCATGTTGATGGCCACGAAAGGACCGCTCCGGCGCTTGCCGTAATCGTGCAGCGCACGCGCCACCAGTTCCTTGCCGGTTCCCGATTCGCCCGTGATCATGACGGTGAGGTCGGTCTGCATCAGCCGGGCGAGCACACGATAGATTTCCTGCATGGCCGGCGAGCGGCCGACCAGCGGAATGGACTCGAAATCTTCCGCCTTCACCGCCGGGCGCGTGCGCTCCTTCGGCTCCGACAGCGCCCGGCCCACGATACCGATCAGCTCCTTGAGGTCGAACGGCTTCGGCAAATATTCGTAGGCGCCCCGCTCGGAAGCACGCACCGCCGTCATGAACGTATTCTGCGCGCTCATGATGATCACGGGAAGCTCCGGACGCAGCTTCTTTATGCGCGGCAGGAGGTCGAACGCGTTCTCGTCCGGCATGACGACATCGGTGATGACGAGATCGCCCTCCCCTTGGCTGACCCAGCGCCACAGCGTTGCAGCGTTGCTGGTCGAGCGCACCTCGTAGCCTGCGCGCGACAGAGCTTGGTTGAGCACGGTGCGGATGGCCGCATCGTCGTCGGCAACCAGAATGCTTCCAGCGGGCATTTGGCATCCCTCTTCAGGCAGCGCCGCCCGGCACGGCGTCGTCGCCCAAGAACATGGGCATCAGCACACGAAAGATGGTCCGTCGCGGTTGCGACTCGCATTCGATGATCCCGCCGTGGTCGCCGATGATCTTGGACACCAGCGCGAGACCGAGGCCCGATCCGGTGGATTTCGTCGTTACGAACGGATCGAAAAGATGGGGCAACAGATCGTCGGGAACGCCCGGTCCGTTGTCCTTGACGCAGAATTCGAGCGGCAGCGACACGCGCGTCTTGCTTCCTGGCAGCGACAGGCGCACGCCCGGCCGGAACGCAGTCGAGAGCGCGATTTCGCCGTCGGTCGCATTCTCGCCGATCGCCTCGGCCGCGTTCTTCACGAGATTGAGGAATACCTGGATGAGCTGGTCGCGATTGGCGAGCACGGGTGGCAGCGACGGGTCGTAGTCCTCGACGAACTTGATGTGGCGCGCGACGCCTGATTGCGTCAGGCGTTTCACGTGTTCTAGCACAACGTGGATATTGACGGGTTCGCGTTCGATCGGGCGCTCGTCGGTGAACACCTCCATGCGGTCCACCAGCTTCACGATGCGGTCGGCTTCATCGCAAATGAGCCGCGTCAAGGTGCGATCGTCGTCGCCAGCCGATTGTTCCAGCAGTTGTGCCGCCCCGCGGATGCCGGAGAGCGGATTCTTGATCTCGTGCGCCAGCATGGCCGCGAGCGCGATGACCGAGCGGGCGGCCCCGCGATGGGTGAGCTGGCGGTCCATCTTGTCGGCGATCGTGCGCTCCTGCAGCATCACGACCACGTGGTCGGGACGCTCGGGCAGCGGCGCCACGTAAAGGTCGACCAGGCGCTCGCCCGGATTGCGCGGCGTGCCGAGGTCGACCTTGTATTCGTTGACCGCCGCGCCGCGCGCGCGGACCTGGTCGATGAGCGCAAGCAATGGGCTTCCGAACGGGACCAGGTCGCACAGCCGGTGACGGCGCAGCAGCGGCAACGAGGCTTCGAAGAAGGATTCGGCTGCCGCGTTGGCGTTTGCGATACGCCCGTCCGCCGAGACCATGACGACCGGATGCGGCAAGGCGTCGAGAACGGCGTCCGCCGTGCCCGAAGGCAGCGTCGGCATGGGTTCGAGCCTGCTCATGCCGCCTTCCTCTCGCGCTCGTATTCGCGCGCCGGTGCGGCCTCCCTTTCCTCGCCCTTCACCATGGAGCCGAAAACGGCAAAGGCGGCGGCGAGCTGGCGGCGCACCTCGGCCGGATCGTCGGCCGTGAGCACGCGCTCGCGATGCGCCTTGCGCAGGGCGCCGGGCGCGCCCGCCGTCTCGGCTGCCACATCGAGCGCCCAGCCGAGTTGCTTGCGCGCATGGCGGCAGCCGACCGAGCGGCCGTAGTGCGAGAGCATCTCGTCGTAGAGGCGATCGACGATAGTGAATTGGCGCGCGAGGCTCGGCGTGGGCGCAAGCCGGCCGAAGGCAAGGCGGTGGCCGATTTGCCCCGGCAACCAGGGACGGCCTCTTGCTCCGCGTCCCACCATGACCGCGTCGGCGCCCGACGCCGCAAGGGCGGCCGTGGCGTCCTCGTAGCTGCCGATATCGCCGTTCACCACGACCGGAATTGAAACGCGGCCCTTGACCGCGCGCACCGCGGCCCAATTGGCGCGGCCCTTGTAGAACTGACAGCGCGTCCGCCCATGCACGGTTATCGATTGCACACCGACGTCCTGGGCGCGGCGGGCGAGTTCGGGTGCATTGATGGTGCGGTCGTCCCACCCGAGCCGCATCTTCAGCGTCACCGGGAGCGACACTGCGCCGACGGTGGCCTCGATCAACGTCAGCGCATGATCGAGGTCGCGCATGAGTGCCGAGCCCGACTGTCCGCCGGTCACTTGCCGCGCCGGACAGCCCATATTGATGTCGATAATGGCGGCTCCGGACGCCTCCGCTATCCGCGCGCCCTCACTCATCCAACGCGCGGCGCAGCCCGCCAGCTGCACCACGTGCGCGGCCAGCCCACCCCCCTCCGCCCGCAGCAGCGCGTCCGGACGGCCCGTGGCCAAGTCCTCGCTCGCCGTCATCTCCGACACCACCAGCCCCGCCCCGAGGCGCGCGACGAGACGCCGAAAAGGCGCATCCGTGACACCCGACATCGGCGCCAAAATCACCGGGGTCGGCAGCGTCACCTTGCCGATTGCAAATGGCTGATACGCAGAAACAGTCGTGAGCGAAGGCACTTAGGTTTCCTGCACATGAATTAGGCGCCGGCCCCCGGCTGCATATAGTTTAGCCAATCATGACAGATGTGCAAGTGCTGCACTGCAAAATATCCCCGCCGCAAAGGGACCCACCCGGGTGCCGCGGCAAGTTCCGGGTTTGCGGCACGAGCCCAACGCGTTAAAGGCATAACTCGATAGCTTGATATCGTGGTTCGGGTAGCGGGGACATGGCAGATCGGGTCGCAGCGGTGGTCGTGGCGGCCGGCCGCGGGCTCCGCGCCGGGGGGGACCTCCCCAAGCAATACAGACACATCCTTGGCGAGCCGGTGATCCGGCCGAGCCTCGCAGCCTTGGCCTTGCATCCAGGCATTTCCTCGGTACAGCCGGTGATCCACCCCGACGATCGTCCCTTGTTCGAGCAGGCGACCGCCGGCCTAGGGCTCCTCCCCGCGGTACATGGTGGCGCGTCGCGCCAGGCGTCCGTGTGCGCCGGCCTGGAGGCATTGGAACGACACCAGCCGCGCCTCGTGCTGGTGCATGATGCCGCACGGCCGTTCGCCTCCGAGGCGCTGATTACACGGGCGATCACCGCCGCGCGCGCAAGCGGAGGCGCCGTCCCGGTCGTCGCGGTAATCGACACGGTCAAGACCGTCGACAGTGCCGGCTACGTGACCGGCACGGTCGACCGTACGGCTCTGCGGCTGGTGCAGACGCCGCAAGCCTTCGCCTTCGCGGCCCTGCTCGATGCCCATCGCCGGGCGAAGGCAGCCGGTCGCAGCGATTTTAGCGACGACGCGCAGCTGGCCGAATGGGCGGGGCTCAAGGTCGCCACTTTCGAGGGCGAAGCGGGGAACGTGAAGCTCACCACCGATGATGATTTCGTCCGCGCCGAAGGGGCTCGGCTCGCGGCTTTGAACGATGTGCGCACTGGCTTCGGTTTCGACGTCCACTCGTTCGGCGACGGCGATCACGTCACGCTTGGTGGCGTACGCATCCCGCACGGGCGGGGGTTGGCCGGGCATTCCGACGCCGATGTCGTCCTGCACGCGCTCGTCGATGCCGTCCTGGGCGCGCTTGCCGAGGGCGATATCGGAGTTCATTTTCCCCCAACCGATCCGCGCTGGCGCGGCGTCTCCTCCGACCGGTTTTTCGCCTTTGCCGTCGAGCGCGTGCACGCGCGCCACGGACTAATTGCCCATCTGGACGTCACGGTTGTCTGCGAGGTGCCGCGCATCGGCCCGCATCGCGACGCTATGCGCGTGCGCATCGCCGAGATCGCCGGGATCCCGATCGAGCGCGTGGGAGTGAAGGCGACCACGAGCGAAAAGATGGGGTTCACCGGACGCGGCGAAGGCATGGCCGCCTTTGCCAACGCCACGGTGCGCCTTCCCTGGAGTGGATAATGCTGGATGCAGAACTCCTCGACCAGGCGCGCGCACTGCTCGAGCTTTGTCGAAGCAAGAGGCTGCGGATCGCCGCCGCGGAATCGTGCACCGGCGGCCTGGTGGCGGCTGCGCTCACCGAAATCGCCGGCTCCTCCGACGTGTTCGAGCGCGGCTTCGTCACTTACAGCAACGAGGCCAAAGAGACGATGCTCGGCGTCCCACCTCCGACGCTGGCGGGTTACGGTGCGGTGAGCGGTGAGACCGCCGAAGCGATGGCCAGGGGTGCGCTGGCGCACGCACCGGCTGACCTTGCGGTGTCGATCACGGGGATTGCGGGACCCGGCGGCGCGGTGCCCGGCAAGCCGGTCGGGCTCGTGCATTTTGCCGCGGCATCGCGGCGCGGCCGCGTGATCCGTCGCGAGCGCAGATACGGCGACATCGGGCGTATGCAAGTCCGTCGTGCCTCCGTCGGCGAGGCACTCGCGATGCTGGGCGAGCTCGCCGCCCAAGAGAACTCGCCGTCATCTGCTTGAAACGACCTGCCAATGGCGATCGGCCGCTCCGCAGCGCGGGCTCACCTGGCGTAAACCACGTCGGCGCGCCGCTCGAATGCCGCCGCGAAGCGCCGGAACGCGGCATCGAACATCGCGCCCATGAGCAGGCCCAGCGTCCGGCTCCTGAATTCGTATGAAATGAAAAATTCCACGTCGCATGCGTGCTCGCCGGTCGGGTGGAAGGTCCAGCGGTTCTCCATCCGGCTGAATGGCCCTTCGAGGTACTCGACAAGGATCTGCAGATTGGGCCGGTCGAGCGTGACCCGGCTGGTGAAGTTCTCGTGGATGAACTTGTACGCGACGGTCATGTCCGCGACGAGAATCTCGACCCCTTCCGGCTCGGGGATGCGCCTGCGAACGCTGAGCGAGCGGCACAGCGGCACAAATTCCGGGTAGCGCTCCACGTCGGCGACGAGATCGAACATATGGGCGGCGGAATGCCGCACCCGATGGGTCGTAGAGAACTGCGCCATCAGTCGCTTCCGAACGTTGCGAGAAACTCGTGCGCATCGCGGTCATTGCCGAGCCGGGCGATCCGCAGGTGACCGCCGAAGCGTTCGATCCGGGCCACGATGCGCGGGCGATGCTTTTCCGGAAAATCCCAAACATAGCGCATGAACGAAATGTCGAACCGTTCCGGGCACGACTCCGGCAGGTCCGGCCGCGTTCGGCCGTAGCCCGCCAGCGTGCGCAACAGCACCCGGCGCAGGCAGACCGAGCGGGCATAGTCGAGCCAGACGAGAGCGTCCGCACGCGGCATTCGAACATCGTAGGTATTGGAATAATTTCCGTCCATGATCCATTCGGGTGCTGCGGCAAGGGCGATGATCTGCTCGCGCCATTCTCCGCTGGCGGGCAACTGCCAGCCCGGGCGCCAGTAATAAAAGTCCAGATGGATCAAGGGCAGGCTCAACGCTTGGGCGAGTTTGCGCGCCAACGTCGTCTTGCCTGCGCCGGCGCAACCGACCACCATTACGCGGCGCATGGAGCCGTCAGGCCCTCCCGAGCGTCCCATCTCGAGCCGCCCTGAGGCGCGCGAAATCCTCGCCCGCATGGTGCGACGAGCGGGTCAGCGGCGAGGAGGACACCATCAGGAAGCCTTTAGCATGGGCGATGGTCGCGTACGCCTTGAATTCGTCGGGAGGCACGAAGCGCTCGACCCGATGGTGCTTGCGCGTGGGCTGCAGGTACTGGCCGATGGTGAGAAAGTCGACGTCGGCGGCGCGCAGGTCGTCCATGACCTGGAGAATTTCATTTCGTTGCTCGCCGAGGCCCACCATGATGCCCGATTTGGTGAAGATCGTGGGATCGAGCTCCTTGACCTGCTGCAACAGCCGGATCGACGCGAAGTAACGCGCTCCGGGCCGCACGGTGAGATATTTCGACGGCACGGTCTCGAGATTGTGGTTGAACACGTCAGGCTTCGCCGCAACTACCGTCTCGACGGCGCGCTCTTTGCGCAGGAAGTCGGGCGTGAGCACCTCGATCGTGGTCCCCGCGCAATGTGCGCGGATCGCGCGAATGACCGCGGCGAAGTGCGTGGCCCCGCCGTCGTCGAGATCATCGCGGTCGACGGAGGTCACCACCACGTGCTTGAGAGCGAGTGCTGCAGTTGCCTCCGCCACGCGCAGAGGCTCGGCGATGTCGAGCGGACCGGGCAATCCGGTCTTGACATTGCAAAAGGCGCAGGCGCGCGTGCAAGTATCCCCCATGATCATGAAGGTCGCATGCTTCTTGTCCCAGCACTCGCCGATATTGGGGCAGCCGGCCTCCTCGCAGACCGTGTGCAAGCCGTGGGCACGCACGACCGCCAGGGTCTCGCCATAGCCCTTCGATATCGGCGCCTTGACCCTGATCCAGTCGGGCTTCTTCAACGCGGGCGCGTCCGGCCGATGCGCCTTCTCCGGATGGCGCGGACTGTTGCGGGCATCGAGGACGATGGTCATGGCAGCTCCGGGGCTTACTTACGGACGCGGCGCAAACCGCGCAAGCCAGACTTCGATAGATCGGCTCCGAGGGGCACCCCAAGGCAGAGCATCGACCAGGCTCGTGCACGGATTTGGGGTTCCGCCGCCATCTGCCGGCTGCGCCGGACATCCCTGATACCCGGCCAATCGCCGCACCGGGAGTGGCCGTCACGCTGCGTTTCGTCACGCCTCCAGGTCGAGATTGAAAAAGCGCGCCGCGTTGCGCCAGAGTATCTTTTCCTTGTCATGCGCGGGAATCGCGAGCTCCTCGACGATGTCGACATGCTCCTTGGGATCGATCGGGACCGGGCCGTAATCGGTGCCGAACATGACGCGACCGACACCGAATACCTCCACTGCCTCGCGCACGTGCGGCGCCCAGAAGCCCATGGTATCCACGCATAGTTCGGCGAGGTACTCGCTCGGCCGCCGCTTGCAGCGGATGACGGCGCGCTCGGGCATGCCGTCGCAACCGAGCCGCCAGCCGAAATCGAGCCGTCCGATGACCGGCACCAGGCCACCGCCCATATGGGCGATCACGATCTTCAGCCGCGGATAGCGGTCGAACAGCCCCGACAAGATCATCCGCGCGAGCGCCATTGCGGTATCGAACGGCCGCCCCACCAGTTCGTCGAGCTTGTATTGATCCATCTGCTGGTCGTGTCCAATCGGTACGCGCGGCGGATGGATGAAGATCGGCACCCGGCGTTCCTGCGCCCATTCCCAGAACGGAAAGGCGGCTTCGTCGTCGATGAATCGGCCGTGCCAGCTCGATGTGATCAGCAGCCCCTTGAAGCCGAGCGCCCCGAGACAGCGCTCGCCCTCGACGAGATGAGCGGCATCGAGCGGGTTGAGCGTGCCCAGGCCCCAGTTCGATTTCGGTGCCCGCGCCACAACGGCGGCGACCTGATCGTTGACGTACCGGACGACGTCGATCTCCGGTCGTTTCGAGATCGCGGACATCACCTCCGCCGCGAAGGGATTGCTGATGATGCGGCCGGTGACGCCGGCCTTGGCACACACCTCCTGCTGCAGTTCGAAATCGTACATGTCATGGTAGGAGACCGCGGGCAACCCGCGATAATTCGTCACGGTGTTCTTGCCGACCGGCACCCCCCGCAGCACCTCGCCGGCGCCAAACGGATCACCTTGCGCACGCGTCGAGCAATGGGTGTGGATGTCGATGATGGGCATTGCTTCCCCTTAGATATTCAGGACGCGCCCGTAGGCATCGAGCACCGCCTCCTTCATCATCTCCGACAGCGTCGGATGAGGGAAGACCGTATGGATGAGCTCTTCCTCGGTCGTTTCCAGGTTCATCGCCACGACGTAGCCCTGGATGAGCTCGGTAACCTCGGCGCCGACCATATGCGCACCGAGCAGGGCGCCGGTCTTTCGGTCGAAGATCACCTTGACGAGCCCCTGATCCTCGCCGAGTGCAATCGCCTTGCCGTTGCCCACGAACGGAAATCGGCCGACGCGGATGTCGAGCTTCTTCTCCTTGGCGGCCTGCTCGGTCAATCCGACCGAAGCGATCTGCGGTGAGCAATAGGTGCAGCCCGGGATGAGCTGCCTGTCCATCGGGTGGGGCTTCAATCCCTTGATCGCCTCCACGCAGATGACGCCCTCGTGTTCGGCCTTGTGCGCGAGCAGGGGCGGCCCGGAAACGTCGCCGATCGCATAGATGCCGGGCACGTTGGTGCGATTGAGCGCATCGACCGTGATCACCCCGCGCTCCGTCTTAACGCCGACCCTGTCCAGCCCGAGATTCTCGATATTGCCGACGACCCCCACCGCGGAAATCACCCGCTCGGCCGTTACGGTTTGCGTCCCGCCTTTGCCGTCGTCGATGGCCGCGGTGGCGCTGTCCGCCTTCTTGTCGAGCTTGATCACCTTGGCGCCGGTCAGGATCTTGATTCCCTGCTTTTCGAATTGCCTGCGCGCGAACGCAGAAATCTCGGCGTCCTCGGCGGGAAGAATCTGCGGCAGTACCTCGACCACCGTCACTTCGGCGCCGAAGGTCCGGTAGAACGAGGCGAACTCGATTCCGATCGCGCCCGAGCCCACGACCAAGAGCGATTTCGGTATGCGCTCCGGCACCATCGCCTCGAAATATGTCCACACCACCTTCTTGTCGGGTTCCAGCCCGGGCAGCACGCGCGGACGCGCGCCGGTCGCGACGATGATATGCTTGGCCTGATAGGCGCCCGCGCCGAGGGCGCCCTTCGGCGCCGCGCTCTTGCTGGCCTTCACCACAATCTTTCCTGGAGCCTCGATCGCCGCCTCGCCCCAGATGACGGTGACCTTGTTCTTCTTCATCAGAAAGCCGACGCCGTCGTTGAGGCGCTTCGAGACCGCACGCGAGCGCTTGACGACGGCGGCGGGATCGTAATCGACCTTCTGCGCGGAAAGACCGTAGTCTTCGGGGTGCTGCATATAGTGATAGATCTCGGCCGAGCGCAGCAGCGCCTTGGTCGGGATGCAGCCCCAGTTGAGGCAGATGCCGCCGAGATAATCCCGCTCGACGATCGCGGCCGAGAAGCCGAGCTGCGCCGCGCGGATCGCGGTGACGTAGCCGCCGGGTCCCGAGCCGATGACGATGATGTCGAAAGAATCCGCCACGTGCATCTCCGCGATTTGAATGCCTCGCGTTCGCTCGTCGCGGGCCGCTCACACCACCATCATCACGGGGTTTTCGATCAACCCCTTGAACGCGCCGAGGAGTTCCGCACCGAGGGCACCATCGACCGCCCGGTGGTCGGTGGCGAGCCCGACCGTCATGACATGCGCCGCCTCGATCCTGCCGTTGCGTACGATCGCTCGCTCCTCCCCGGCGCCAACCGACAGAATGGTCGCATGCGGCGGATTGATGATGGCATAGAACTCCTTGATGCCGTACATGCCCAGATTGGACACCGCGCTGGCGCCGCCCTGATATTCCTCGGGCTTCAGCTTCCGCGCCCGCGCGCGCGCGGCGAAATCCTTCATCTCGTTGGAGATGACGGACAATGACTTCTGCTCCGCCTGACGCACGACCGGAGTAATCAGCCCGCCCGGGATTGCCACCGCAACGCCGATATCGGAATGCTTGTGCCTGAGCATGGCAGCTTCGGTCCAGGTCACGTTGGCATCCGGAACGCGCTGGAGCGCGAGCGCGAGCGCCTTGATGACGAAATCGTTGACCGAAATCTTGTAAACCGGCTTGCCGTCCTTGTCCCTGGGCGCGGCGGCGTTGATCTCCTCGCGCGCCGCCAACAGCCTGCCGATATCGCAGTCGAGCGTGAGATAGAAGTGCGGGATCGTGAGCTTCGCCTCGAGCAGCCGGCGCGCGATCACCTTGCGGACATTGTCGTGCGGTACCGTCTCGTAGGACCCTGGCTCGA
Source organism: Xanthobacteraceae bacterium (assembly GCA_049579765.1). Classification (GTDB taxonomy): domain Bacteria; phylum Pseudomonadota; class Alphaproteobacteria; order Rhizobiales; family Xanthobacteraceae; genus VAZQ01. The sequence goes on along the minus strand of JBAUOM010000782.1, from coordinate 32,963 downwards.
ACAGGGCGCGGATTTTTTCGTCGGAGGGTGCCTGCAGCGCGGGCGGCGCCGCGCTCGGCGCGGTGGGCACAGCCGGGCCAGCAAGACCCTTGCCCGATTTCGCCGCTGCCACGTCGCGCGCAATGACGCGGCCGTGCGGGCCGGAGCCTTGAATGCGCGCGAGGTCAATGCCGGCTTCTCTCGCCAGCCGTCGGGCCAGCGGGGAGGAGAAGACGCGGTTCGCGCCCGTTCCCGTTCCGGCGCTCCGGTCGCCCTCGCCCCCGGCCTCTCTCCGCTGTGGAGCGAGTGTCGCCGATGCCTGGGGCAATGCGGCCTCCCGCACCTCAGGAGAGGACGGCGGCCGTGGCGGCGGGCTCGCTGGGACTCCCTCTCCCCTCGGGGCGGACGGGGGCCCGCTGTCGATCTGACTCGCTGCCGGAGCAGCGCCCTTCGCGGTGGCGGCCGCAGCCGCCTTTACGTCTTCCCCCTCCTCCGCAAGCACGGCGATGAGCTGATTGACCGGCACATCCTGCGTGCCCTCCGGCACGACGATCTTTGCGAGCGTGCCCTCGTCGATCGCCTCGTATTCCATCGTGGCCTTGTCGGTCTCGATTTCGGCGATCACGTCCCCGGGCTTGACCTTGTCGCCTTCTTTTTTGAGCCACTTGGCGAGGTTGCCCTTCTCCATCGTGGGCGACAGCGCGGGCATCAGGATATTGACCGGCATGACAAAACTCTCGATCGCCTAGCTGATCGCGTTAGTGGTGCCCGGATCGGTCGGCGCATCCATTTCAGCGTCGAACATCGCGCGGATGCGCTCGATCGCTTCGGCCTCAGCCAGTTTGGTCTCCTTGGCGAAAATGCGCGCCGCATGCCGCGCCACATCGGCAATGAGCATGCCCCAGGCCTGCGGGTCGTCGACGGCGCGGCGCAGTGAAACGTGCAAAGCGCCTTCGACGATGGCCGCACGCAAAATCTCGACCCCGCCATGCTCCAGCGCGGTCGGCGGAACATGGAGCGCATCGAACGTCGCCATTACATCCTCGTTCTCGTGCGTCCTCGACGAAACGGCTCGCGGCCGAGCCGTCAGCTCAGAGGCTGCAAGGCCTTGCATTCCCGCGATCGGACCATGCGCTACTTGATCGGCCCGATCGAGCTCGTGACGTCGGGCGGGGTTCTCATTTCAGCCTCGAATGCGGAGCCGATGCGCGTGAGCGTCTCGGGTTCCGGGAAGCGCTCCTGGTGGGCGTAAGCGCGCGCCACCTGGCGCGCCACTTCGGCGAACACCCGACCCCAGTCCTGCGGTTCGTTGAACACCGGCCGCAGCGTCAGGTGGAGCTCACCGTCGACGATGGCGCAGCGCAAGAACTCGAAGCCGCCGCGCTCGTTGGCGGCTGGGGGGATATTCAAGGCTTGATATGTATTGCTCATCACACCTCACCGGTAGCAGACAGCCTTGGCCGCTGCGACCACGTCCGCAACCGAGGGCAGCGCCAGCTTTTCGAGGTTGGCCGCGTAAGGCATCGGCACGTCCTTGCCGCTGACGCGTGTCACCGGCGCGTCGAGCCAGTCGAAGGCATGCTCCGTCACGCTGGCCGCGATCTCGGCGCCGACGCCCGATTGTCGCCAACCTTCCTCGACGGTCACCACGCGGCCAGTCTTCTTCACCGACTCGACGATGCTCGCGCTATCCATGGGCTTGAGCGTGCGCAGATCGATGACCTCGGCGCTGATCCCCTCTTTGGCGAGCTCGTCCGCGGCTTTGAGGGCATGGCTCATGCCCATCGACCAGGCGACAACGGTCACATCGCTGCCAGCCCGCACGACCTTGGCTTTGCCGATCGGCACCAGATAATCGTCAAGCCTGGGTACCGGGAAACTGTGTCCGTAGAGGATCTCGTTCTCGAGAAAGATGACGGGGTTAGGATCTCGGATGGCGGATTTCAGCAGGCCTTTGGCATCCGCAGCGCTGTAGGGGGCGATCACTTTGAGGCCGGGGATATGGGAATACCAGGCGCCGAAATCCTGGCTGTGCTGGGCGGCGACGCGCGAGGCCGGCCCGTTGGGGCCGCGAAACACCACCGATGCGCCCATCTGTCCGCCCGACATGTAGCGCGTCTTCGCCGCCGAATTGATGAGTTGGTCCATCGCCTGCATGGCGAAGTTGAAGGTCATGAATTCCACGATCGGCTTCAGCCCGGCGAACGCCGCGCCAATACCGAGTCCGGTGAAGCCGTGCTCGGTGATTGGCGTATCGATCACGCGCCCCGCGCCGAATTCCTGCAGCAGCCCCTGGGTCACTTTGTAGGCGCCCTGATACTCGGCGACTTCCTCGCCCATCACGAAGACGGTCTTGTCGCGGCGCATCTCCTCCGCCATGGCGTCGCGCAGCGCTTCGCGCACCGTCATGGTCACCATTTCGGTTCCTTCCGGCACGTCCGGCTCGGGCGGAGGCTGAAGCTCGGGCGTAACCGCGTCCGTTGATTTCAGCGGCGCAGGCGAGCGGTTGACTTCAGCCGCGGGCTGCTCGACTTTCGCGGACGGCGGAGATTCGACGGCCTTCCGCTGGCGCGCCGGCGCGCCGCCGTCCCTGAGCGCGGCAGCGTCCTCCCCCTCCGCCAGGATCATGGCTATCGGCGTGTTGACCGCCACGTCGGCGGTGCCTTCCGGCACGAGGATTTTCCCGAGCGTACCTTCGTCGACTGCCTCGACCTCCATGGTGGCCTTGTCGGTCTCGATCTCCGCGATGACATCGCCGGATCTGACGGCGTCTCCTTCCTTCTTGTGCCACTTGGCGAGATTGCCCTTCTCCATCGTGGGCGAGAGCGCGGGCATCAGTACTTCGATCGGCATGTAAGCATCACCCGTTGGCGGCCCGGCGGAAGACCCGCGCGCGGCTGATTGCCACCGGCGTCGCCAGGATAGCAGACCCGACAGGGACGAAGGCGGCGACACGCGTCCGGCGGGCCGCGGCCGGCAGGGTCACGTCCCTGCGTCGTGTCGGCGCGAAATACCACCCCAGCGCTGCGAACATATTCTACTCGGCGTACACGTCGGTCCAAAGCTCGGCCGGATCAGGCTCCGCGTCGTTGGTGGCGAATTCCGCCGCCTCATTGATGGTCGCACGTATCTCTGAGTCGATCTTCTTCAACGAGTCCTCGGTCGCGTAGCCCTTCTTCAGCAGGCGGGCGCGCACCTGTTCAATTGGATCGTGCTCGGTTCGCACCTTGTCGACCTCTTCCTTGGGCCGATACTTGGCCGGGTCGGACATCGAGTGGCCGCGATAGCGGTAGGTCAGCATTTCGAGGATGGTCGGCCCATTGCCGTCGCGGCACCATCTCACCGCTTTCTCGCCCGCAGCTTTGACCGCTCGTATGTCCATGCCGTCAACCTGCTCTCCCGGAATGTCGAAGGAGCGGCCGCGCTGCGAGAGGTTGGTGGTAGCCGACGCACGAGCAACGGACGTGCCCATTCCGTATTGATTGTTCTCGATGATGTAGACCACCGGCAACTTCCACAGCTTCGCCATGTTGAAGCTCTCGTAGACCTGCCCTTGGTTGGCGGCGCCATCGCCGAGATAGGTCAGGCAGACGTTGTCGTTGCCCCGGTACTTGTTGGCGAAGGCGAGCCCGGTTCCGAGCGGGACCTGGGCGCCGACGATCCCGTGTCCGCCATAGAATCCTTTCTCGACGGAAAACATGTGCATCGAGCCGCCCTTGCCCTTGGAATAGCCCCCGCGCCGGCCGGTCAATTCTGCCATCACGCCCTTGGGGTCCATGCCGCAGGCCAGCATATGGCCGTGGTCACGGTATCCCGTGATGACCTCGTCGCCCTCCTTGATCGCCATCTGCATGCCGACGACGACCGCCTCCTGGCCGATATAGAGATGACAGAACCCCCCGATCAGGCCCATGCCGTAAAGCTGCCCAGCCTTCTCCTCGAACCGGCGGATGAGCAGCATGTTGCGGTAGGCGCGAAGTTCCTGCTCCTGGTTGAAATCCAGCACCTCCGCCGGATGCTCGGCAGGTGCTCGACGCAGCGCGGCGGGTTGGGCCGCTGGTTTGTTGCTGGCAACGGCCATCGTGCTCCTCGAGGGATGGGCTGTTTGGCGACGAGGCGACCGCTTCCCCATAGCCGAAATCCCGCAATGGCGAAAGCGGACGCGGAACAGCCGGGCGCGGCCCTTTGCGCCAGCACATAGGCAGGCGCCACGGTTTTCGCAAACCGGCGCCAAAGCAGGAAGGGGCGGTCAGCGACGTTTAAGACGCAGGATCAATTCGCGCGGATCGGCATAGTTGAGCAGCACCCGCGCCCGCTCGTCGAGCATATCGGGGTCGATGCTCTGGGGCCGCAACAGCAGGACCCGGCGCTCCCAATTGGAGCGCTCGGCCTTGAGACCGTCGAGTTCCTCGCTGAGCTGGGCGATCTGCTGGTCGAGATCCTGCTGCGCCCGAAGCCCGTGGTTGCCGGAATAAGCGTTGACACCGAAATACCCGATCACGAGCGCAGCAATGATGTAGAGCGCGAGCGCATTGAGGACGGCGCGAAGGCGTTTGCGGGTCACCATGCCGCCCACCATGCCGCACCGGCGTTAAGGGGGTTTTAATCCGCCGGAACGCCGGGAACCGGCTGCGCACGGCTCACGCGGCGGCAAACCTCGTCGCGTATCGAATTTCGTTGCGCAGGAAATTGCCGACTCGCTTGCCGCGATTGCGCAAGAAACGCAGCAGACCGGCATCGACGAAATAAGTAAGGAGGATCGAGTCCCGCGTCTCGACCTCGGGCCCGACCGTATCAGCGGAGTGCCAGGTATCCTCGGCGACGGCGAAGGCGTAGCCGGAATTGGGCAGGAATTTCATCTGCGCCCGCTTCGGCAAACTGCCGTCCGACAAACGCTCGTGGAAGATCGTGCCGATGTGCGAGGTGGCGGCGTCGCGCGGCAAGTAGAATTGGACGGTGATGCCCTTCCAGCGCGTATCGGGATGCGGCGGGATCTTGTAGCCCGGGATGTCGCGCGTGAGGATCGGTATCGGATACATGCCGACCTCGGCGAAGTCCGCGCCGAACCGCCGTCCCAATCCCGGCGCGAGCCGTCGCACGAATGCTTGCTTTACTTCCTGCGAGCACAGCGCTCGGCCCACCACATCCCAGACCGCACGCTTCTGGGCCGGCAATCTGCGTATGTATTCCGGGAACAGATCGATCTTGACGCGGGTGGGAACGCCGTTCGTGAGGTCCTGGTCCTTGCTGCGTCCCGACATCGGACGATAGTCGGAGGCCTGCGGCATCGCCGCGAGCATGGCGGCGTAGATGTGCTCGGGGAACACGCCGTCGAATACGAGATGATAGAACGGCATGTCGTGCGCCCTCGCGGCCCCGACCGACTGGGCCACGAACCGGCTCAAGCTTTCTATGGCGCGCTGGCGATCGGCGTGACTCAAGGAGAGAGGCTGATCCATGTCCCGTCCCGGTGAAATTGCTCCTCTCGGGCCCATATTACGGGACCGCGGCGATACCGCAATCCCGCGCGGCCCGGTGCGGGAGAATCCCCCGGCGGCCACGACAAACTAGCATTACGAGCGCTCAACGCATCGCCTTCAGCGCGGCTCTGCCGGCGTACTTCGCTTGGCTTCCCAGGTCCTCCTCGATGCGCAGAAGCTGATTGTACTTGGCCGTGCGGTCGGAACGCGCGAGCGAGCCGGTCTTGATCTGGCCGCAATTGGTGGCGACCGCAAGGTCGGCGATGGTCGCATCCTCGGTCTCGCCCGAGCGGTGCGACACGACCGCGGTATAGCCCGCCTTGTGCGCCACTTCGACCGCCGCCAGCGCCTCCGTCAGCGTGCCGATCTGGTTGACCTTGACCAGGATCGAATTGGCTAGTCCGCCCTTGATCCCTTCCATCAGGCGCGCGACGTTGGTCACGAACAGATCGTCGCCGACAAGCTGGCACTTGCCTCCGATGTGGTCCGTCAACATTTTCCAACCTTCCATGTCGTCCTCCGCCATGCCGTCCTCGATCGACACGATCGGATAGCGCGAGACGAGATCGGCAAGGTATTTCACCTGCTCCTGCTTCGAGCGCGTTTTGCGCTCGCCCTCGTATCGGTAGGCGCCGTCCTTGAAAAATTCGCTTGCCGCGGGATCGAGCGCGAGCACGACGTCATTGCCGGGTGCAAAGCCCGCCGCCTCGATCGCCTTCATGACGAAATCGAGCGCGGCGTCGGCCGACGGAAGATTGGGGGCGAAGCCGCCCTCGTCGCCGACATTGGTGTTGTGGCCGGCCGCCTTGAGCGCTGCGCGCAGGGTGTGGAAAATCTCCGAGCCGGCGCGCAGCCCCTCGGCGAAGGAGGCCGCGCCCACCGGCATGATCATGAATTCCTGGAAGTCGATGGGATTGTCGGCATGAACGCCCCCGTTGAGGATGTTCATCATCGGCACCGGAAGCAGCCGTGCCGAGGTCCCCCCGACATAGCGATAGAGGGGCGCGTCGTGCGCCGTCGCGGCAGCCTTGGCGACCGCGAGCGAGACCCCGAGAATAGCATTGGCGCCGAGCCTGCTTTTGTTCGGCGTGCCGTCGAGCGCAATGAGGGTCTCGTCGATCTTGACTTGCGCTTCCGCGTCCATGCCGCCGATCGCGTCGAAAATCTCGCCGTTCACGGCGCCGACGGCCGTGCGCACCCCCTTGCCGAGATAGCGTCGGCCGCCGTCCCGCAACTCGACCGCCTCGTGCGAGCCGGTGGAAGCGCCGGAGGGAACCGCGGCGCGCCCCTTGCTCCCATCCTCGAGCACGACGTCGACCTCGACGGTGGGATTGCCCCGGCTGTCGAGGATTTCGCGGCCGTTGATGTCGATGATGGCAGTCATGGGGTCCCCGGCGGCTGGCAGCTATTCGTCGGGCTTCTACAGGATCAAGAACGCCCTTGTCATGTCCCGTGAAAGCGGGGCATCCAGTCATCTGCGGTCGCGCAGACCGCTCTTCGTGGACGATGGCGATGGCGCAGAAAACCGCCCAACCCCTTCGGCATCTCGGCAAGCTGAGCCGCCTACCCGCCTCGCCCGGTGAGGCCGTGCTCGACCGGGTCCCCAACCCGCATCCAGACACCGATTACGTCGCCCGTTTCGCCGCGCCCGAGTTCACCACGCTCTGCCCGGTCACCGGCCAGCCCGATTTCGCCCATCTCGTGATCGACTACGTGCCTGCAAAGTGGCTGCTGGAATCGAAATCGCTCAAGCTCTATCTCGGCAGCTTCCGCAATGTCGGCCGCTTTCACGAAGACTGCACGATCGCCATCGGCAAGGCGCTCGGCGCACTGCTCAAGCCGAAATTTCTCCGCATCGGCGGCTACTGGTATCCGCGCGGCGGCATGCCGATCGACGTATTCTGGCAAACCGGCGAGCTACCCGCGAATGTGTGGCTGCCCGACCAAGGGGTCGCGCCCTATCGCGGCCGCGGGTGAGGCGGCGCCTGGGTAACGATCGCAAGCAGCGCCCTTACTTCCTGTCCCGGATCGACGGCGCGCATGACGCCCCCCATCACCGCGATACCCGCCGGCCCGGCCGCCAACACCTCTGCCGCCCGCGTCGCATTGAGGCCGCCGATGGCAAGAATCGGGACCGGAGCGGCCCGCGCGATCTCGGCCAACCCCTTGCGGCCGATCTCGGGGCCATAGCCCGGCTTGCTCGCCGTCTCGAAGGCGGGGCCGGCGAGGGCATAATCGACGACATCCGGATCGATGGCCTCGGCCTCGGTGACGCTGTGGAGCGATATGCCGACGAGCTTTCGCGGTCCGAGCGTGGCACGACCGGCGCCCGGATCGCCGCCCGCCGGCAAGTGAACGCCGTCGGCGTCGCAGGCTTTCGCCAAGGCCGCGTCGCCGTGGAGCGTCAGGCACGCTCCGTATCGCCGGGCAATCGGCAACAGCGACAAGGCCAGTGCGATCTGATCTTCGTCTGAGAGGTCTTTCTCGCGGACGCTTACCCAGCGGCAGCCGGCTGCGAGCGACGCCCGCACCACCTCAGCAAGCGGAAGCCGCGCCTGATGTCGGTCGGTGACCACGAGCAGCGGCGGATCGGGCAGCTTCATGGGCACGGGTCCCCGATGCTGCGCGGCGTCGGCGCCGCCGTGCCACGATCCGCTCGCGGGACAGAGGCCCTCACGTGCCCACGAGGCCGAATTGCGGGCTTGAAGGCTCCGCATGGGCGAGCCTCGGGATGCGGCCGGCCAAGCGTGCCAGGCGCCCTCCTTCGACCGCGGCGCGCATGCTCTGGGCCATCTTGATCGGATCGCGCGCCTTGGAAACAGCGGTATTGAGCAGCACCGCGGCGCAGCCGAGCTCAAGTGCGAGCGCAGCATCAGAGGCGGTGCCGATGCCGGCATCGAGAACGACCGGTACCGGCGAGCGCGTGCAGATCAATTCGATGAGATGTGGATTGCACACGCCGAGCCCGGACCCGATCGGAGACCCTAGCGGCATCACGGCCGCAGCGCCCACATCGGCGAGCTTGCGGCAAACGACGGGATCGTCGGTGCAATAGGGCAGAACGGTGAACCCCTTCCCGACCAGCGTCTCGGTCGCGCGCACGAGCTCTTCGGTGTCGGGGTAGAGCAGCTCTCGGTCGCCGATGACCTCGAGCTTGATCCAGTTGGTCTCGAGCGCCTCGCGCGCGAGCTCGGCGGTCAGCACCGCATCCTTCGCGGTCTGGCAGCCCGCCGTGTTGGGCAGAAAATGAATATGCTTCGGGATGAGATCGACCAGGCTTTCCTCTTCGCCGGCAAGGCTGATGCGCCGGATCGAGGCCGTCACCATCTCGGTGCCGCTCGCCGAGATGGAGTCGAGCATGAGCTTTCGGTTGGGATAGCCTGCGGTGCCGAGAAATAGGCGTGAACTGAACTCTCGGCCGGCGATGATCAATGGATCGGACATCTGAATTGACTCCTTAGCCGCCCTGACGGGCGCGGACGATCTCGACGCTGTCACCGGAGCGTAGCTGCGTATGCGGCCAGGCCGCGCGCGGGACGATTGCCCCATTGACCGCAACCGCAATTCCGCGCTGGCCGGTATCCACCGCCTTTTCCTCCAGCAATGCTGCCAGGGTCGCGGCAACGAGCGGCTCTTCATGGCCGTTGACCCTGATGTTCGGTTCGGCGACCTGCGCCATCGCATTCTCCCTCATTCCGCAGCGGCACGTACCGACCCAAATCGCTCGATGCCGAACGGCCGGATCGCTGGCTCGGTCACCCCTTCGAGCACGAGCCGCGCGATCGCGTCGGCCGTGATCGGGGTAAGCAGAATTCCGTTGCGATGATGCCCGGTGGCGTAGATCAGCCCCCCCATCGGCCCCGCCCCGAGGATCGGGGCGTCGTCGCGGCTGCCTGGCCGATGGCCGACCCACATTTCCTCGATCGCGAGCTCCTCGACGGCGGGCACCGCCCGCCAGGCCGCTTCCAGCAGCGTCAGAATGCCACCCGCAGTGAGTGCCGTGTCGTATCCTTTCTCCTCGACGGTGGCGCCCGCGAGCAGGCGACCATCCCGCCGCGGCACCAGATAGACTCCCGGCGCCCAGACGACGTGGGTCAAGAGCGGCCGAGCCGCATCCATGCGAAGCGCGAGCATCTGGCCCTTGATCGGCCGCACCGGGGGGCGCAGCTCCGGCGCCAGCCCGCCAATGCCGCGGGACCAGGCGCCGGCCGCGAGCACCACCACATCGGCCGCGATCCTGGCGCCGTCGGCGAGGACGACGCCGTCGACCCGGCCGGCATGCGACGAAATCGCGCTGACCTCCCGCTGCTCGCTGATCCTGGCTCCTGCCATTTCGGCGGCGATCCGCAATGCGGCTGCGAGCTTGCGATTGTCGACTTGGGTATCCTCGGGGCTGTACACGGCTCCCGCGAGCTTGCCGGCGAGATGCGGCTCGCGCCGACGCGTCTCGGCGGCGGAAATCCATTGCAGCGGCAGCCCGAGCTTGTGCTGAAACACCAGCTGATGATGCAGACGCGCCTGGTCATCCGCTGTCAGCGCCAGCACCAGCGTCCCTTCCGGGCGCAGTTCCACATCTAGCCCCGACAGCTGCTCCAACTCGGCCGCAAAGGCCGGCCAGCGCGCCTGGCTTTCGCGGCAGAGCGTGACCAAGGCGTCCTCGCCGGGCTCAGCCTCCACACAGGCCGCCAGCATCCCAGCAGCGGCATGACTTGCGCCGGCACCGGACGCGCCCTTGTCGAACACCGCGACCGATGCGCCGCGTGCCGCTAGCCGCCACGCGATGCCGAGCCCAATGACACCGGCGCCAATGATGGCGACTGCGGGTTTCTTGACGTTGCGGGCGAGGCGGCTCGGCAAACGGCGGCTCCCTTCGCTGGAATGACCCAGACAGGTTCCATGGGTGTAATCTCAGCCGCGTCGCTGCGGCACCCCAGGCCGACAATGATGATGGGGATTTTAGGGCCCTGGCACAAGTCCATTTGAGGGACGTGCCGGCAAGGAGGTCATCGCCTTGGCGGGCGTAATGCCAAGCCCGGCGGTCATCGAGGCGGCAGCGAACTAGGAGAAATGCGAGCTGGCGACCGACCATCGATGCGTGCGACCGGGCATGTTGGGACGCCGCCCGCGGGCAAAGCCGCGCTCGCACGCCTGGCACGAGATTGCGCTGTCGACCACATCACTCCTGCGCTAGGGTCGGTGCAGTCGCAGACAACATCCGCAGTCAAACTGCGGTCGATACGAGCGAGGAAAATCTCGAGGGAGGGGTCGTCGTGCCCGAGATCGTGCGAGCGTTCGCGTATGCTGCATTTTTGGTGGTCGGTACCGCGGCTATGCCGGCCTGGTCGGAGGACGCAACGGCGCCCGCTTCCGAGTATCCGTCCAGGACCATCACCATCGTCGTGACCGTCCAGGCCGGCAGCCAGTCGGACGTGTTTGCGCGGCTCGTGGCGGAGCGGCTGCAAACCCGCCTCGGCAAGCCGGTGGTGGTCGAGAACCGGGTCGGCGGCGGCCAGACGATCGGCGGCACAGCCGCGGCCCGGGCGGCGCCCGACGGCTACACGCTGCTGCAGGGCAATACGAGCGCGCTGATCATCTCGCCGCAACTGCGCGACCCGATGCCCTACGTCACCCCGAGGGATTTTACGCCGATCACGCTCATGGCGAGCGGCCCTTCCGTCTTGGTCGTCAATCCGAAGCTCCCGATCAAGACTGCGCAGGACCTCATCGCCTACGCGAAGGCCAATCCCGGCAAGCTCAATTACGGCAGCCATGGCGCTGGCTCGTTCACCCATGCGATGACCGAGCTGTTCATGGGCGCGACCGGCATCGAGATGGTGCATATCCCCTACAACGGCGGCGGCCCGCTCTCCGTCGGATTCCTGTCCGGCTCGGTCGACGTGGTGATCTTCGACCTCGTCAGCATCCGCCCGCATGTCGAAGCGGGCAAGGCGCGCGTGATTGCCCAGGTCGGCGGGCGGCGCACGGCGCAATACCCGGACATTCCGCTGATTTCGGAGACCGTCACCCCCAACATCACGGCGGACTTCTGGGTCGGCATGGCCGCACCCGCCGGCACTCCGCCGGAGATCATCGCCCGGCTCGACCGCGAGATCAGTTCGATCATGAACGATCCGGCGGTCAAGGAGAAGGCCGAGGCGGTGTCCATGTCCTTCACGCCCGGTTCGCCCAAGGCCTTCGCCGAGCAGGTCGCACGCGAATGGGACCTCTGGGGCCGCGTCATCCGCGACCGCAAGATCGCGATCCGGTGAAGATCTGAGATCGGCCGCCATCCGCCCTTCTGCACGCAGCACCGAGCCACGCGGACCGCGCCGCGTCGCATCCGAGTCATGAGAGATCCCGCCAAGATGCCGGACGCATGCTGATCAGCCGTGAGCGGATCCTGACCACCCATGTCGGTAGCCTGCCGCGCAGTAGGCTCCTGAGCGACCTACTCGTGCGTCGCGAAGCCGGCGAGACGATCGATCACGCCTTACTCGCCGACGAGGTCGACAAGGCGATCGCATCCATCATCGAGAAGCAGGTCGCGGCCGGCATCGATGTCGGGAACGACGGCGAGCAGCCGCGCGTCGGCTTTCAGACCTACGTGCCGCAGCGCATGTCGGGTTTCGGCGGAGAATCACGGCGCCCGCTCAACCGCGAGCTCAAAGAGATTCCGGAACTCATCGAGATGCAGCGGCTGCGCTTTCCGCGGCCGCAACCGCAACGCTCCGGCTGCGATCGCCGAGGTGCGCTATCTCGACGACGGATCGATCGAGCGGGAAGTGATGCGCCTCAAGGCGCTTTCCTCGGGCAAATTCGCCGAGACGTTCATGACAGCGCCCTCCCCCGGCATCATCGCGACGACGCTGATCAATCAACACTACGAATCCGAGGACGCCTATCTGACGGCCCTGGCGCGGGCAATGCGGCACGAATACACGGCGATCCATCAAAGCGGGCTCGTGCTGCAGATCGACGCACCGGACCTCGCCATGGCGCGCTCGATCAACTTCCAGGACAAGTCGGATGCGGAATTCGTCGAGGTCTGCGAAGCCCACGTCGCGGCGATCAATCTGGGGCTCGAAGGCATCCCGCGCGACCGCGTGCGGCTGCACGTGTGCTGGGGCAATTGGGACGGCCCGCACATCTACGACATCGCGCTCGACAAGATCCTCCCGACGCTGATCCAGGCGAAGGTCGGTGCGCTTTCGATCGAATTCGCGAATCCGCGCCATGCCCACGAATACGGCGTGCTCGGCCGCATCCCTCTCCCGAAGGATATGATCCTCATCCCTGGTGTGATCGAGTCGACCAGCAATTTCGTCGAGCACCCCGAAGTGATTGCCGGCCGCATCGAGGCTGCGGTCAGGGCGGTCGGTGATCGCGAGCGCGTGATCGCATCGACCGATTGCGGCTTTGGGACTTTTGCCGGCCGCGAATACGTTGTCGCGCCGGTGGTTTGGCTCAAGCTTGCCGCGTTACGCGCCGGCGCCAACCTCGCCTCGATCCGGCTGTGGGGCAGAAGCCTGGCATGACTGCGATCAAGAAACCCCCGCAGGAACTGACACTGCGGCACGCCGCCTCGTCGCACCGTCTTCAGTGCCATGCGCCCGGGTGGCGCAGCAGTCGCGAGCACGTCAGTCCCACCGCCATCACCACCGCCGCGCCGATAAAGATGGTCGGCTCGGCGCCGCCGTGGGCGAAACCATAACCGTAGACGACCGGGCCGACAGCCTGCCCGAGATAGAACGAGGACGAGTGTAGCGACGCGGCAGCACCGCGGGCGGTCTGCGAGAGGTCGGTGACGTGGACCTGGATGGAGCCATGCAGCAGATAAAAGCCGAATCCGAACAAACCGTAGATCGCGATCTGCCAAACCCACGGGAAGTGCAGGGCGATGAGGAAGAGACCCGTCGCGGCGATCGTGCCGCCTGCCACCATCAGATAACGCTCGCGTATACGGGCGATGAGGACCGGCACCGACAGTGAATAGAACACGCCGCCCACCGCGAAAGCCGCGATCAAGAGTCCCGCGATCGAGGCGCGGGTCTCGCCGATGGCAATTAGCAGGAGCGCCACATACGGAAACAGTCCGTGGATGAATATCGCTTCGAAGAACACCGAGATGAAGCACACCTTGGCGCGCGGATCCGCGAAGATGCTGCGGAAGTTGGTCAGCACCGCCGCGCGATGGAACGGCGTGGGCGGCGGCGTCACTACCCCGCGGAACGCGAAGAACGCTGTGATCGTCACGACGGAACCAAACAGCCCGAGAATGGCGAAGACGCCGCGCCACCCGAACAGGTCTCCGATCACGCCCGCAATGGAGGCGCCGATGAGGTTGCCCGTGAGCGCAACGGCGAGCAGGCGTCCGATCGCCACCTGGCGCTGATTGACCGGCACCAAGTCGCCGACCAGCGCCATCGCCACGGGAAATATGCCGCCCGCCACCAGCCCGGCGGCGACGCGCATCGCGACCAGCAGCGAGAAGCTGGTCGCCACCGCGCAAGCGAGAGCCGAAAGCGCGACGACGAGCAGGCACAGATTCATCAGGCGGGTCTTGCCGAAGAAGTCGCTGGTGATGCCGAGCGCGGGCTGCACGAGCGCATAGGGAAAGGTGAAGGCGCTCGAGAGCAGCGCGGCGGTGTTCACGTCGATCGCGAGATCGGCGGCGATCATCGGGATCACGGGATCGACCGCGCGGGTGAACAAGGTCTGCGCGAAAACCACCAGGGCGACAATTCTCAAGACGGGCAAGGCGGCTAAACTCGCTTGATTTCAATCTTCAGTTTCTATTTTTGGCGAGTTTGTCGAACTCGACGAGCGTGCGCAGCAGCCCGTCCATCTCGTTGAGCGGCACCATGTTCGGCCCGTCGGACGGCGCCTCGTCGGGATTCTGGTGGGTCTCGATGAACACGCCGGCGACACCGACGGCCACCGCCGCGCGCGCCAGCACCGGCACGAATTCCCGCTCGCCGCCTGATGAGGTGCCCTGCCCGCCCGGCTGCTGCACGGAATGGGTTGCATCGAAGATCACCGGCGCGCCGGTCGTGCGGGCGAGTATCGGCAACGCACGCATGTCGGAAACGAGGGTGTTGTAGCCGAAGGAGACCCCGCGCTCCGTCACCAGGACATTGCGATGGCCGCTGCACGTCGCCTTGGCCACCACATTGGCCATGTCCCAGGGGGCCAGGAACTGGCCTTTCTTGACGTTGATCTCGCGGCCGGTCGCGGCCGCGGCGACGATCAAATCGGTCTGCCGGCAGAGGAAGGCGGGAATTTGCAGCACGTCCGCGACTTCGGCGACGCGCGGGCACTGCTCGGCTTCGTGCACGTCGGTCAGGATCGGGACGCCGAGCCTTTGACGAATCTCCGCGAAGATCGGCAAGGCAGCCTCGAGGCCGATGCCACGGTTGCTGCGTACGCTGGTGCGGTTGGCCTTGTCGAAGGAGGTCTTATAGACGAAGCCGATCCCGATCTTGGCGGTGATCTCCGCGAGCGCGGCTGCCATTTCGAACGCGTGCTCTCGGCTCTCGAGTGCGCACGGCCCGGCGATCAGTGCGAGCGGCAGCGCATTGCCGAAGCGCGCCTCGCCGACGGCGACGATCGCATTGGGAGCAGGCTCCACGGTCATGACAGCGGACCATGCGCCGGCCTGATACCGCGGTCAACCGAGGCGCGCTTGCCCGCGACATAGGTGGCGCGAACGGCGCGGTCGTCGCCCAACGTGGCGAGCACCGCGAGCGTCTCCGCGATCGACTGCGAATGGCGGTTGCGGAATGCCATGAGAGGGGTCGCGCTTGGATCGAGGACGACCATGTCGGCTTCCCGGCCCGCCGCCAGGGTCCCGACATGGCTGTCGAGCGCCAGCGCGCGGGCGCCCCCGAGCGTTGCGAGAAAAAATGCCTCGACGGCGCTGATCGGTTGGCTCTGAAGCTGCGCGACTTTGCAGGCCTCGCTCATGGTCGCAAGCAGCGAGAAACTGGTGCCGGCCCCGATATCGGTGCCGAGCCCGACATGGACCGGACGACGCGCAGTGCGCGCCGTGCGTAGCGGAAACAGGCCGCTGCCGAGGAACAAGTTCGATGTCGGGCAATGCGCGAGCGCGGTCCCGCTCGCATGGCAGCGCTCGAAAGCGCTCTCATCCAGATAGATGCCGTGGGCGAGCACCGCGCGCCGGCCGGTGAGGCCGTAATGGGCGTAGATGTCGAGATAGTCGCGACGTTGCGGGTAGAGCTTCATCACCCAGGCGATCTCGTCGCGGTTCTCGGCGATGTGCGTTTGCACGAACGTGCCGGGATGCTCGCGCCACAGGCTGCCCGCCAATTCCAGCTGCTCAGGAGTGCTGCTGCCGGCGAAGCGCGGGGTGATCGCATAAAGGCAACGGCCACGGCCGTGCCATTTTGCAATGAGCGACTTCGATTGCTCGTATCCGGAGCGCGCGGTGTCGGTCAACGCGTCCGGCGCGTTGCGGTCCATCAGCACCTTGCCGGCGATGAGCCGCAGGTTGCGGTCTTCGGCCTCCTCGAACAGCGCATCGACCGAGCCCGCGTGCACCGAGCAGAAAACGAGCGCCGTCGTGGTGCCCTGCCGCAACAGCTCCTCGCAGAACACACGCGCGGTGTCGCGCGCCACCGCCTCGTCGGCGAATGCCTGTTCGGCGACAAAAGTGTAGCGATTGAGCCAATCCAGAAGCTGCAGTCCCTGGGCGCCTATGATCCCGGTTTGCACGTAGTGGACATGGGTGTCGATGAAGCCGGGTGCGATCAGGCACCCGGAATGGTCCGCGACCTCGGCGTTCGGCGGCAACTCCGCTTTCAGCACGGCGTGCGAGCCGACCGCCTCGATCAACCCGTCGCGGCAGATCACGAGGCCATCCGGTTCGCACACGAAGGCCTCGTCCGGATCGACGAGAAACGGATCGTCGCGGCAGAAGATCAACGTCCCGCGCACGGCGGCAATGGAGGCGCTGGCGGACGGCGTCATCGGACAAGTCAGCCGAACACCAGCGTCGCGCCCATTGCCGTTTCGGGTGCGACGACGATCGAGCCCATTCGCTCGAAAAATGCGACATCACCGGCGTCCAATGCCGCGGTCAGCGCTGCGCGCTCGCGCACGCGAAATTGCACGGCGGCGAGCTGCGCGCCTTCGGCGACATCCGGAGGCGCGACGCCGAAATGGCCGCGGAAGGAGGCCGGATCCATCAGCTTGATGTCGCCGCGCGCGGTCGCGGCGGTGACGCCGCTCGACGTGGCATGCAAATCGCGCACGCCGGTGAACGCCGACAGGAAGATGTGATGGTCGCTCGGGTTCTCCGCCACCAGCACGATGGCATCGATGCCGGCTGCGGTATTCCGGTGCTGCTGGAAGGTTGGATTCCAGAAATTTTCCGGGAAATGCTGCTGGCAAGCGGCAAAGCCGGCTGCCGGCGCATCCTTGTCGCGCGCGAAAGCGAGTGAGAAGGCGACTTTGACTGTCCAGCCGTCGGGCCGCCTGCCCTCGCGCTCGAAGGTCATCGCGTCGGCAACGCCGATCCCGGCCGCGCGAAACAGCGTCGCGTCTGCCGCGGCGTCGCTGCTTTCAAGGATGAGGAGCGACAGTCCCTCCCGATGCTTGAGAAAAATTCGGTTGAAGGTGCCGAACAGGGCCGAAAAGCCGTCGCTTCCGAGCTTCTCCGGCTCCGCCACGGTGAGCAGTTCGACGAAGAAGCCCGGAAGCTGAACGAGCTGGTTGTGGGTGCCCCAGGGATGGCGGTTGCGCGCGCCCACGCTGAAGCCGAGCCGGCGATAGAGGTCGGCCCCCGCGTCAAGATCGCGCACGGCATGCACGACATGGTCGAGGCCGCGGGGCATGCTGTCACTTTACCGCCGAGAACGCCGTCGGCTGCAGGAACATGTTCGTGATCGAGGCGACGATCGGCCCATCACGCTCGCTCTCGGCGCGCTTTGCCAGCCATTCCGGATCGCTCGCGAATTTGTTCCACTTCGCCTCCCGCTCGGCGAGCGACTCCCAGGCGAGCAGGTAGTGCAGGTCCTGATTGCCGCCGTTTCCGACCAGCACGGTCCAGAACCCGGCTTGCCGGATGCCATGCCGTTTCCAGAGCTCGAGTGTCGTGGTTTCGAAGCGCTTGAGCAGCGCCGGCAGCCGCCCGGTCGCGCAGTGATAGATCCGCAATTCATAGATCATGGTCGCCTCTCGGGTAGTGGAGGCGCTCGACGTTAATGGCGCTGCTCAGAAACGCAATGCGGCATCACACCAGCCGGCTCTGGTGCATCGCCGCCCCGATGAAAGATGAGAACAGCGGATGCGGCTCGAATGGCCGGGATTTGAGCTCGGGGTGGAACTGCACGCCGATGAACCAGGGATGGTCCTCATACTCGATCATCTCCGGAAGAAGCCCGTCGGGCGACATGCCGGAAAAACGCATCCCGTGCTGTTCGAGGCGTCCGCGGTAGCCGGTATTCACCTCGTAGCGATGGCGGTGGCGCTCGGAGATTTCGCTTGCGCCGTCGTAAATCTGCCACGCCCGGCTGCCGCGCTGGAGCAATGCGGGATAGGCGCCGAGGCGCATGGTGCCGCCGAGGTCGTTGCCGATGCCGCGCTTCTGGAGCTCGTTGCCTTTCATCCATTCGGTCATCAGGCCGACCACCGGTTCCGGCGTAGCACCGAATTCGGTCGAGTTCGCCTCGTCGATGCCGCAAAGGTTGCGGGCGGCCTCGATCACGGCCATCTGCATTCCGAAGCAAATCCCGAAATACGGCACTTGGCGCTCGCGCGCGAACTGCGCAGCTTTGATCTTGCCTTCGGTTCCACGCTGGCCGAAGCCGCCGGGGACCAGAATTCCATTCACGTGCTGGAGGAACGGCGCGGCGTCCTCGCGCTCGAACACCTCCGATTCGATCCAGTCGAGATTGACGCGAACCTTGTTGGCGATGCCGCCATGGGACAGCGCCTCGATCAGCGACTTATAGGCATCCTTGAGCCCGGTATATTTGCCCACGATGGCGATCGTCACGTCGCCTTCCGGATTACGGATGCGCTCGTTGATGAGCCGCCAGCGCGCGAGATCGGGCTCGCCCCTGGGCTCCAGCCCAAAAGCCGCCAGCACTTCGCGGTCGAGCCCGGCCGCGTGATAGGCCTCGGGCACGGCGTAGATGTTGTCGACGTCACGCGCCTCGATCACCGCGCTGGGCCGGACATTGCAGAACAGCGCGAGCTTCGCGCGCTCGCCATCCGGGATCGGCCGGTCGGCGCGGCACAGCAGGATGTCGGGTTGAATGCCGATCGAGCGCAGCTCCTTGACCGAGTGTTGGGTCGGCTTGGTCTTGAGCTCCCCGGCGCTGGGTATGAACGGCAATAAGGTGAGATGGATGTAGATCGCCTGCTGGCGCGGCAGATCGTTGCCGAGTTGCCGGATCGCCTCAAAGAACGGCAGGCCCTCGATGTCGCCGACCGTGCCACCGATCTCGCACAGGACGAAATCGTAGCCCTCGTTGCCCTCACGGATGAAGTCCTTGATCGCATTGGTGACGTGCGGGACCACCTGGATGGTCGCACCGAGATAGTCGCCGCGCCGTTCCTTCGCGAGGATCTCCTGGTAGATGCGGCCGGTGGTGATGTTGTCCTGGCGCGTCGCCGGCCGGCCGGTGAAGCGCTCATAGTGCCCGAGATCGAGATCGGTTTCGGCGCCGTCGTCGGTGACGAAAACCTCGCCGTGCTGGTAGGGCGACATCGTCCCGGGATCGACGTTGAGATAGGGATCGAGCTTGCGCAGCCGCACCTGGTAGCCGCGCGCCTGCAGCAGTGCACCGAGCGCCGCCGATGCGAGACCCTTGCCAAGGGAGGAAACCACGCCGCCGGTGATGAAGATGTACCGCGCCATGGGGCCTAACTCTTAGCGCGCGGGCGCTGATTCGACGAGGGGGCCGATTCGGCCTCCGTTCGAAATTCATGCGCCGCACGCATATCGACAATCCTTGTTATGGAATAGGTAGATGGGAGCACGCCTTCATGTGACCTCCCAGGCCACCATTCGCTTTCCGCATGGCTCCTCAAAGCGAAGGGGCCGGTTCGTGCCGGCCCCTGACGATGACTTCACTGCGACTGCGGCACCTGCGGCCCGGACGGCGCCGGCGCCGGCTGCTCCTGTTGACGCAGCGTGTCGAGCACCCCCCCGCCGCCCTGCCCCAGGGGTGCGCCGGGCGTCTGTTGCGTCGGGGCACCCGTGTTCTGGATGATGGACGCAGGCTTGCGGCCCCAGCCGGCCAGGATCGACAGCAGCAGGCTGGTCGCGAAAAACGTCGCCGCCAGGATCGCGGTCGTGCGGGTGAGCACGTTGGCCGTTCCCCGGCTCGAGAGGAACCCTCCGCTCGAGCCGATGCCGAGCCCGCCGCCTTCCGACTTCTGGAGCAGCACGACGCAGATCATGGTGACGACCACTATGAGATGAATGACGATGATGACAGTCTGCATGGGTCCCCATGTCGCTGCTGGGCTCGGCGCGTTCGGACGCGCCGCTCCAGCGGGTGATATAGGAAGTCGCGCGCGTGTCTACAGCATCTCTGCCGTCATTTCCATGGCGCAGGACACGGGCGGGGAGGCCGGCCCGGCGGGCACAGCCTTCCGCGCAAGGGCGACGGAAGGCCGGCTATTTCAAGGTGATGACGTCCTCGACATCGTTGCCGTCGGCGAGCCGGGCATAGGGCATGCGGTTCCCTCTCACCTTGGCCTGCGGATCCTTGATGAGGCCTGCGCGTCCGCCGGATCACATGCTCGGCCTAGCGATAGACACCCGCGATCGCCAGGAATTCGTCGGCCTTCAGGCTTGCGCCGCCGACCAGCGCGCCATCCACATCGGCAACCCCCATGAGCTCCGCGGCATTCGTGGGCTTCACCGAACCCCCATAGAGGATGCGCATGCGCTCCGCCGCGGATCCGAAGCGTGACGTAAGACGCGCGCGGACAAAGCCATGCATCTCGGCCACATCGTCCAGAGTCGGCGTGAGCCCGGTACCGATCGCCCAGACCGGCTCGTAGGCAATGACGAGATTCGCACCGGTCGCGCCGTCGGGCACTGAACCATCAAGCTGCGTCCCGACCACGGAAAGCGCGCGCCCGCCGTCGCGTTCGACGCGGGTTTCGCCTACGCAGACGATGGCGCAAAGTCCCGCTCGGCGCGCGGCCAGCGCCTTGACCCGGACGTCCGCGTCGGTTTCCTTGTAGTAGCTGCGCCGTTCCGAATGCCCGACGATAACAGCGCCGGCGCCGGCGTCCTTGAGCATTTCAGCCGAGAGCTCGCCGGTGAAGGCACCCGCAGGCTCTGCGTGGCAGTTCTGTGCACCGATCCGCACCGGACTGCCGGCCGCGGCGCTCGCGAAATCGGCAATAAGGGTCGCGGGCGGACAAACCAGGAGGTCGACCGCGGCAAGCTCCCGGGCGCCTTGCACGATTCGGGCCAGCTCCGCCATCGAGGCTCGCAGGCCATTCATCTTCCAATTGCCCGCAACGAGCGGGCGTCGCAGCGCGCGAGCCATCTCGGGTTACCCGACTTTTTCGCATCCAGCCAAGCGGTTAGCAGAGTGCCCGCAGGCGCGCCAGGGCGCCCTCGTGGTCCGATTCCAAAGTTCGTCAGCGCTCGCGGCACGCCCAGATACGAACTTCGGAATCCAAGACCACTACTGTAGCCACGCTATGATTATAGTGCCCCTTTCGAACCCGACTTTTGCGATCGCATTTGCCGCACGGTGAACGTCGGGTTCGGGGCACCAGTGACGGCCTGCCGCCCCCGCGACAGGTTGCGAGGCAGGAGCCCCCTCCCTATGATGCGCGGCGCTCGCGGCACGGGTGCCGTCCGCGAGTTTTTCTCAATCACGGATGATGCATGCTCCGAGGTCTGCGAAAAGCCTCTTCCAACTGGCTCGGCAAGGCCGTGATGGCCGCCGTCGTCGGCTTTTTGGTCATCAGCTTCGCGATCTGGGGCATCGGCGACATTTTCCGCGGTTTCGGCCGCTCGACGGTTGCGAAGATCGGCGGTACCGAGATCACGATCGAACAGTTCCGTACCCTATACAATGATCGGTTGCAGCAATATGCGCGCCGGTTCGGCCGCCCCCTCACCCCCGATCAAGCGCGAGCAATGGGGCTCGACCGGCTGGTGATCGGGCAGATCATCTCCGAGATCGTCCTCGACGAGCGTGTGCGCTCGCTCGGTCTCGCGCTGTCCGACGCCGAGGTCGCCAAGCACATCATGAGCGACCCGACCTTCCGCGGACCCAACGGCCAGTTCGACCGTCTCCGCTTCGAGCAGACCATCCGCGCCGCGGGTTATACCGAGCCACGCTTCGTTGCCGAACAGCGCCGACAGTTGCTGCGTCGGGAGCTCGCGAGCACCATTGCTTCGGGATTGGATGCGCCGAAGGCCTTGGTCGACGCGGCAAACCGCTATCAGAACGAGCAGCGTTCGATCGAATATGTGCTGCTCGACCGCGCCCAGGCCGGCGATATTGCGCCACCCGGGCCGGACGTGCTCGCAAAATATTTCGAGGAGCGCAAGATCCTGTTCCGCTCCCCCGAATACCGCAAGCTCGTGATCGTCTCGCTGATCCCGAGTGAACAGGCTCGTTGGATCGAAATCTCCGATGCCGACCTCAAGCGCGCATACGAGGAGAGGCACGCGCGCTACACCACACCGGAGCGGCGGCACATCCTGCAGATCAATTTTCCCAATGCCGACGCGGCCAGGGCCGCCGCGGAGCGCATCGCGAAAGGCACGAGCTTCACGGAGATCGCGAAAGAGCTCGGCAAGAGCGAGAAAGACATCGACCTCGGCACCGTGCCGAAGTCGGCACTGATCGATCGCGCCGTTGCCGATGTCGCCTTCGCGCTCAAGCAGGATGAAGTCAGCGCGCCGGTGCAAGGCCGCTTTGGCTCCGTGCTCGTGCAGGTCCTCAAGATTGAACCCGAGGAGGTGCGTTCGCTGGAGCAGGTGGCCGGCGAACTCAAGCACGAGCTGGCGACGGCGCGGGCCAAGTCCGAGATTTTCGACGTCTACAACAAGGTCGAGGACGCGCGCGCCGAGGGCAAGTCGCTGGCGGAGGCGGCCGCCAATCTCAAGCTCGAGGTGCGCACCGTCGAGGTGGACCGCTCCGGGCGCGACCCAGCGGGCACGCCGGTCAAGCTTCCCGATGCGCAGCGGCTGTTGAATGCGGCGTTCACCACCGATGTCGGGATCGAACGCGACCCGCTGCAAGTGCAGGACGGCTACGTCTGGTATGATGTCCTCGCGATAACACCGTCGCGCGAGCGCCCGCTCGACGAGGTCAAGGATCAAGTGGAGGCTCGTTGGCGCGAGCAGGAAATCGCCACCCGTCTCGAGACCAAGGCGGCGCAAATCCTCGACAAGTTGAAAGCCGGCTCGAAGCTGGCCGAGATTGCCGCGCTGGACCACCTCAAGGTCGAAACTCTGGGCGACCTCAAGCGCGGCGAGGCATCAGGGCCCCTGTCGGCCGCGGCCGTCGATACCGTCTTTCGCACCGCGAAGGACGCGGTCGGCAAGGCCGAAGCCCGCGAAGCAGGCGAGCAAGTCGTGTTCCGCGTGACCGACATCGTCGTGCCGAAGCTGGACATGGCTTCCGAGAACGCCAAGCGCCTCGTCGAGACGCTCAATCGCGGGCTCTCCGAAGACATTCTCACCGAATATATTTCCCGGCTCGAAAGCGATATCGGGGTGACCATCAATCAGAGCGCTCTGAACCAAGTGGTCGGCGGCGCTTCGGGGGACGGCGAGAACTGACCGGTGCGGTAGCCCATGCAGATCGAGCCGCAAGGAACGGCATTTGCCAAGCGCTATGCGCGCGGCGAGGCCCAAGTCGTGTGGACCACGCTCGTCTCCGACCTTGAAACTCCCGTATCGGCCTTCCTCAAGATCACGGCTGCGCGCCCGATGAGCTTTCTCCTGGAATCGGTCGAGGGCGGAGCCGTGCGCGGGCGTTACTCGATCATCGGGCTCGAGCCCGACCTGGTCTGGCGCACGGTCGCCGGGCGCGCCGAGATCAATCGCAAACCGCCTCATCGACCCGAAGGTTTCACGCCGTACGGCGAGGCGCCGCTGGCGGCTCTGCGTGCGCTCATCACGGAAAGCCGCATCGATCTGCCCAACGTGCTGCCGCCCATGGCGGCCGGCATTTTCGGCTATCTCGGTTACGACATGGTTCGACTGGTGGAGGAGCTGCCGCAGCCCAATCCCGATCCGATCGGGATCCCGGACGCCGTGCTGGTGCGCCCCACCATTGTAGTCGTTTTCGATGCCGTCAAAGATACCATCACCGTCGTCACACCGGTCCGGCCCGAGAGCGGCGTTGGTGCCGACGTGGCCTTTAATCGTGCAGGCGAGCGCCTTGCGAGGATCGTCGATGCCCTCGACGCCCCGCTTGCGCATGCCCCGCCCAATATCCAACCGGGACCCCTCACCGTCTGGCCGTCTTCCAACACGCCGCCGGCCGAGTACGAGCGGATGGTGAACATCGCCAAGGAGTACATCGCCGCGGGCGACATTTTCCAGGTGGTCTTGTCGCAGCGTTTCGAGGCGCCGTTCGAGCTGCCCTCGTTCTCGCTCTATCGCGCGTTGAGGCGCGTCAACCCCGCGCCTTTTCTCTATTTCCTCGATTTCGGTGGTTTTTCCATCGTCGGATCGAGCCCGGAAATCCTGGTGCGCGTGCGCGACGGCACGGTGACCATTCGGCCGCTCGCGGGCACGCGGCCGCGCGGCACCACGCCCCAGCACGACAAGGCGCTCGAATCCGAGTTGCTGGCGGACGAGAAAGAACGTGCCGAGCACCTGATGCTGCTCGATCTGGGCCGCAACGACGTCGGCCGCGTCGCCCGAACCGCCACCGTGAAGGTGACGGACCAGTTCTTCGTAGAGCGCTTCAGCCAAGTGATGCACATCGTATCCAACGTCGAGGGCCAGCTCGACGGGAAATATGACGCCCTCGACGCCCTGGCCGCGGGCTTTCCCGCCGGCACCGTATCGGGCGCGCCCAAAGTGCGCGCCATGCAGATCATCGACGAGCTCGAGAAGGACAAGCGCGGACTCTATGCCGGCTCGGTCGGTTATTTCTCCGCCGCGGGCGAGCTCGACAGCTGTATCGTGCTGCGCACCGCCTTGATCAAAGACGGCGTGATGTACGTCCAGGCCGGCGCCGGCATCGTCGCCGATTCCAATCCCAAATCGGAGCAGCAGGAGTGCGTCGACAAGGCCAAGGCCTTGTTCCGCGCTGCGGAGGAAGCCAAGCGTTTTGCGAGCGCCGCCAGGCGCGGACCGTAGCGCGGATGCCCCCATGACTACCGGTTCCGAACACGAGCACGCCCCCAAGTGGAAGCACGACGGCGTGCGCGTCATCCCGGGGCAGTCGCTTGACCCCTATACCGCGCAGACGCCGGGCATGGATCGCAAGGCCGCGATCAACTATGCGCGCGTCGGTGCCCGGAAAATCTGGGCGGGTACCGTGAGCATCCAACCCAATGCCAAGACCGGCGCCCATCATCACGGCGAACTCGAGAGCGTCATCTATGTAATACGGGGTAGAGCGCGCATGCGCTGGGGTGAGAAGCTGGAATTCACCGCCGAAGCGGGACCCGGCGATTTCATCTACGTGCCGCCCTTCGTTCCCCACCAGGAGATCAACGCAAGTCCGAGCGAACCGCTCGAATGCGTGCTCGTGCGCAGCGACAACGAGGCGATCGTGGTCAATCTCGATATCGAGCCGGCGGAGAAGCCCGAGCAGGTGCTGTGGATCGACCCGATCCATAAGGGATGAGAGGGCTGCACGGTCGCGTCTGCATTCGTCGCACACGCTTCTTCATTCACTGGCTGCTTTCGATGAATGGTGCGCCCTGTCGCCGCCGGTGACGACGACGGTGACATTGCCGACGCCGCGGCGCTCGACCAGCGCATAGAGCTTCGCCGCATTCGCCGGCTGCAGCCGCACGCAGCCGTGCGAGGCCGGCGTGCCGAGGCGCTTGGTCTCGTAGCTGCCGTGGATGGCGTGACCTTGCCTGGTGAAGAAGATGGAATACGGCATGGGCGCGTCGTCCCATTCCTTGGAAAAGTGCTCCTTTTCCATGCGGAATGCGGTGTAGCTGCCGCTTGGGGTGGCAAAGCCGCGGCGGCCGGTGGATACGGGCCACGTCCAGCGCGTCGCGCCGTCGACGGCGACCGTCATGCGTTGCGAGGCTTGTCGATCGTGATCAGCACACCCGCATCGGCGTTCGACGCAGCGATCGCGAGTGCCGCGGTCCACAATAGCAAGGCGAGGCGAATGGCGCGCATCACAGCACCTTCACCGATCATTCTGCTCGTTGCCGCCTTCCGCGTCCACGAGAAAGCAGCCGCCGCCGCGCCGGACGTCGCAAGGTGTATTCTGTTGTGCAGATTGAATAAATTGGCATCCGCGCGCGACGTCGCCGACCCGCCGCCGCCGCCGGCAGCCTTGATTCCCTCAAGACCCGCGTCTAAGACCTTGAGCGGGCACGAAAACCATGATCGTCCTGATCGACAATTACGACAGCTTCACCTTCAACCTGTTCCACTATCTCGGCGGGCTGGGAGCGGAAGTCGTCGTCTACCGTAACGACAAGATCACGGTCGATCGCGTGATGGCGATGGAGCCGGACGCGATCGTGTTGTCGCCCGGCCCGCGCACGCCGAGCGACGCGGGTATTTGCCTCGAGCTCATCGACAAGGCATCTGCGACGGTTCCGGTGCTGGGGGTCTGCCTTGGCCATCAGGCCATTGGGCAGGCATTCGGCGGCGAGGTGGTGCGCGCCCCGGTGCAGATGCACGGCAAGCTCTCGCAAATCCAGCACACCGGGGAGGGCATCTTTCGCGGCATCAATGCGCCGTTGAAGGCGACACGGTACCATTCACTCGTGGTTGAGCGGGCGAGCTTGCCGGATTCGCTTGTGGTGACAGCGGAGACCAGCGACCACCTGATCATGGGGCTTGCTCATCGCACGCTTGCCGTCCACGGCGTGCAGTTCCACCCCGAGAGCATCGCCTCCGAGCATGGCCACCTCATTTTGCGAAACTTTCTCGACATCGCCGCTGCGTGGAACGCCTCGACCGGCCGGCGGGCGGCCGGCGTCCGCTCGAACCGCCGCGTGTTGTAAACACTGGCTCCGCGAGCCTGACTCGCCATGCGCGATCCGATAAGTTCACCGCGAATCTCGGCGGGCGCCCTCACCCCGCCCCTCCGCCGGAAGGGGGCGCAGACCGAGCCAGCCTGAACACCGGGGTCGAACGTGACCGACGAATTGAAGGGATTGATCGCCAAGGCTGCGACCGGCGCGACGTTGAGCCGGGACGAAGCCGCGCGTGGGTTCGACACCATGATGTCGGGCGAGGCGACCCCTTCGCAGATGGGCGGGCTCCTGATGGCTCTGCGTGTGCGCGGCGAGACGGTCGACGAGATCACCGGCGCTGTTACCGTCATGCGCGAAAAAATGCTCCGCGTATGGGCACCGGCCGAGGCCATCGATGTCGTGGGCACCGGGGGTGACGCCTCGGGTTCGTTCAACATCTCGACCTGCGCCGCTCTGATTGTGGCGGGCGCCGGCGTCCCCGTCGCCAAACACGGCAACCGGGCGCTGTCGTCGCGCTCAGGCGCGGCCGACGTGCTCGCCGCGCTCGGCGTTAACATCGAGCTGACACCCGAAGGAGTGAGCCGCTGCATCGAGCAGGCCGGCATCGGCTTCATGTTCGCGCCCGCGCACCACCCGGCGATGAAGAACGTCGGCCCGACGCGGGTGGAGCTCGGCACGCGCACGATCTTCAATCTGCTCGGGCCGCTCTCCAATCCCGCCGGGGTCAAACGTCAGATGGTCGGCGTGTTCTCGCGGCAGTGGATCGAGCCGCTCGCGCACGTGCTGAAAAATCTCGGTTCCGAAGCGGCATGGGTCGTCCACGGCTCGGACGGTCTCGACGAAATCACCACAGCGGGCCCGACCTACGTCGCCGCGCTCGAGCACGGCACGGTGCGCGCTTTCGAGGTCACCCCCGAGGAGGTGGGACTGCGGCGGGTCAAGCCCGAGGCCCTGCGCGGCGGCGACGCAAATGACAATGCGCAGGCACTCGTCGATGTGCTCAAAGGCCGCAAAGGCGCCTTCCGGGATGTCGCCGTCTTCAACGCCGCCGCCGGGCTCGTGGTTGCCGGTCGAGCCGAGGATATCAAGCACGCGGTCGTTCTCGCGCAGAAGTCCGTCGATTCCGGCGAGGCCGAAATCCGGCTGCAGCGCCTGATCAGCGCGTCCAGGGAGTGAGTGATCCCGATGGCCGACATCCTCGCCCAGATCGAGGCCTATAAGCGCGAGGAGGTCGCGGCCGCGAGGCGTGCGCGTTCCTTCGCCGCGATCGAAGCCGAGGCCAGATCGGCCGCTGCCCCGCGCGGGTTCATCCGGGCCATCGAGGGCGAGCTCGCAGCCGGCCGCTACGCTCTGATCGCCGAGATCAAGAAAGCGAGCCCGTCGAAAGGTCTGATCCGCGCGCATTTCGATCCGCCCGCGTTGGCGCGCGCCTATGCCAGGGGCGGCGCGGCCTGCCTCTCGGTGCTGACCGACCAGCCTTCGTTCCAGGGCCGTCCCGAAGATCTCGTCGCCGCCCGCGCAGCGACCGGGCTGCCGGTTTTGCGCAAGGATTTCATGTACGACGCCTACCAGGTCGCGGAGGCGCGCGCCTGGGGTGCCGACTGCGTGCTGATCATCATGGCCGCAGTCGACGATCTTGTGGCGCTGGAGCTCGAGGAGGCTGCGGCCGAATTCGGCATGGATGTCCTCCTCGAGGTGCACGACGAGCGCGAGCTCGAGCGCGCGCTGCGCCTGCGTTCGCGGCTCATCGGCGTCAACAACCGCAATCTCAAGACCTTTGAGACGACCCTCAGCACCGCCAAGCGCCTCGCCCCGAGAATTCCCGCCGACCGCATCGCCGTCGGCGAGAGCGGCATTGCCTCGCCCGCCGATGTCGAATATCTCGCTGCCGTCGGGATATCGACCTTCCTCGTCGGCGAAAGCCTGATGCGCGAGCAAGACGTCGAAGCCGCGACGCGCGTACTCATTCGCCCCCGCAAGCGCCAAACCGCGCGGCCGCTCGGTGCCGCGGAGTGAAATCGTGGCGGCCAAGCTGAGCCATCTGGGTCAGGGCGGCCAGGCGCGCATGGTCGATGTTTCGGCCAAGCCGGCCACCGAACGGGTAGCCGTCGCCGAGGGCCGCGTCGTCATGACGGCAAAGACGCTCGACCTCGTGCTCGCGGGCAACGCCAAGAAAGGCGACGTGGTTGGGGCCGCCCGCATCGCCGCCATCATGGCAGCCAAGCGGACGCATGACCTGATCCCGCTCTGCCATCCCCTCCCGGTTACGAAAATCGCGGTCGATATCGAGCCGGACCGCAAGCTGCCCGGCCTCCTCGTACGCGCCTCCGTGAAGGTCACGGGCCAGACCGGGGTCGAGATGGAAGCGTTGACGGCGGTGGCGGTCGCCTGCCTCACCATCTACGACATGGTGAAGGCGGTCGAGCGCGGCATGCGGATCGAGGGCATCCGGCTCATCGAGAAGCGCGGCGGCAAGTCGGGACACTATCGGGCGAAGGAGTGAGCCGTGGCGCTGATGCCAGTCGCAGAGGCGCTCAGACGCGTGTTGGCGGAAGCCGAACCGCTGACGGCCGAGCTCACGCCGCTCACGCACGCCCACGGCCGTGTGCTGGCGGCGGATGTCGCGGCGCTGCGCACGCAGCCGCCGGCCGACGTCTCGGCCATGGACGGCTACGCCGTGCGCTCGGCGGACGTCGTCCAAGTGCCGGTCGAGCTCAAGCTCATCGGCGAAGTTGCCGCCGGGCACCCATTCGCCGGCACGGTCGGGCGCGGCGAAGCGGCCCGCATCTTCACCGGCGGCGTGCTGCCGCCCGGCACGGATGCGGTCGTCATCCAGGAGAACACGACGCGCCGGGGCGATACCGTCGTGGTCACCGCGAGTGCCGGCACAGGCAAACATGTCCGAGCCGAAGGGCTCGATTTCAAGCGCGGCGCGGCGCTGCTCGCCAAGGGCCGCCGCCTCAGCGACCGCGATCTTGCGCTTGCCGCCGCGATGAACCACCCGAGCGTGCCACTGCATCGCCGGCCGAAAGTGGCGGTGCTCGCTACCGGCGACGAGTTGGTCATGCCCGGCTCGTCGCCGGGATTTGGCGAGATCGTCTATTCCAATGGCTACGCCACCATGGCGCTGGCGCGCCGCGAGGGCTGCGAGGTGGTCGATCTCGGGATCGTGCCGGATCACCTCGGCGAGACCGCGGCCGCGGTGCGTCGGGGGCGCGACATCGGCGCGGATATCCTCGTCACCTCGGGGGGCGCCTCGGTCGGTGACTACGATCTCGTCCAGAAAGCGCTTGCCGGCGAGGGGCTCGCGCTGTCGTTCTGGAAGGTGGCGCTGCGTCCCGGCCGCCCCATGATGCACGGCCGGCTCGGCGCCATGCACGTGCTCGGACTGCCGGGCAACCCGGTCTCGGCCTATGTCTGCGCCGTGTTGTTCCTCGTTCCTCTCATCCGCCGGCTCGCCGGACGCGGCGATGTCGAGCCGGTGCTCGAGACAGCGCGTCTGGGCTGCGCGCTCCCGCAGAATGACGAACGCGCCGACTATATGCGTGCGACGCTCGTGCTCGGTGCCGATGGCGTACCGGTGGCCACACCTGCTGCGGTCCAGGACAGCTCCATGCTGGTGCCGCTTGCACGGGCCGATTGCCTCGTGGTGCGGGCGCCGCATGCGCAAGCCGCTAATGCCGGCGACAGTTGCTTGATCGTGAGACTTGCGATCTGACGCCGGCCTCGAATGCTGTTTCCGGCCGCCTTCCCGTCGTTCACGCCAAATTAAAGGGTTGCGGAACACATATCGAACATATAGTTTCTGTTCATGATTTGTTTCGGCGAGTCCCCTCTGGGACCGCTGCAACCGGGGAAAACCGAAGATGCTGACCCGCAAACAATTCGAACTGCTGCGCTTCATTCATGAGCGCCTGAAAGAGGCCGGAGTGCCGCCATCCTTCGACGAGATGAAGGACGCGCTCGACTTGCGTTCGAAATCCGGCATCCATCGGCTGATCACGGCGCTGGAGGAGCGCGGCTTCATCCGGCGCCTGCCCAATCGGGCACGCGCCATCGAGGTGATCAAGCTTCCTGATTCGGTCGCCCATGGCATGGGCAGCGCTCGAGCGCGCGGATTTACGCCGAGCGTGATCGAAGGCAATCTCGGGCGCGTGCGAACCGCGTCGGAGGACGATAGCGGTCGTCCGGTTGCAATCCCGGTCATGGGCCGCATCGCCGCCGGCACGCCGATCGAGGCGATTCAGACCAAGAGCCACGTCATCAACATGCCGCCCGACTTGGTCTCGAGCGGCGAACATTTCGCACTCGAGGTGCGCGGCGACAGCATGATCGAGGCCGGCATTCTCGATGGCGACATTGCGCTGCTCAAGAAGACCGACGGGGCGGATACGGGCGACATCGTGGTGGCCCTCATCGACGAGGAGGAGGCGACGCTCAAGCGCTTCCGCCGCCGCGGCGCGTCGATCGCGCTCGAGCCTGCCAATACGGCCTACGAGGTCAGGATTCTTCCGCCCAATCGCGTGCGCATTCAGGGCAAGCTGGTCGGTTTGTTCCGGCGATATTGAGGGATTCTAGAGCGGGATGACTTTTCTTCGAATCGTCATCCCGATCTAGCTTCTTGTCTGAGCATGATCTTTTCCGAAAACCGTTGCACACTTTTCGGGATCATGCTTTAGGCTCGCGTGCCCCGGGGCGGGTGGAGCGAGGCGGAACCCGACGGGAGCCTGCGCAAGGGCCGCGAAGCGCATCTCGAATGTTCCGAGTTCTGTCGTGCCGGGATTCGGCTGCCGGCGTGGCGTGCTTGCGCTCGCTCGCCGGCGCCGCGAGACCGACACGCAAGCGTTGATGCTAATCCCCCGCCTCCAGATCGTCGGTTCGGGGGGTGGCGTCGTGCGGTTGCGGAGATGGCTGCGGGCCCGCATGCAGCGTCGGGCCTGCGGGCGTGAGCGTGTGCGCCCAAGGGCGCTCGTAGCCGGCGGGTCGCGACGGCGTGATCTCGAAGCGCTCGCCAACGCGCCGCAGCGTCATTGCTCCGGAGCGTCGCCAGACCGCACGGTCGACTAACGGGACGGCGCAGCCGGGCGGCGCATCGCCCGCGCTGACCACCAGCGCGGCGCGGCGGCAGTCTTCCTCGAACGCCTCGGTCGTCTTGGCGATGGCGACGAGCGATCCATCGCGTAATCGGGCGATGCAGCCCGCATCATCGCATCTGACCCCGTTGCCCAGCGTAGGGTCCTTGGGCGTCCGCGCATCGGCGTCGGCCGAAAGCCACTCGCGCACGGCGAAGGGGTCGCTGCCGGACCTGATCACCGCCAGCCGGCCGTCGGAGGCCCGCACGGCGAAGGCGCTGCCGTCGCCTGCGATCAACACATCCGGCTGCGGCGCCCGGATCATCAGGATGATTGCGCAACCGATCAGCAGCGCACCAATGAACCGCAACGGGGTTTTGAAGAGGCAGAGCAGGACCAGGCCGGCCGAACAGAGAAGCAGCGGACCGGTGCCGAATGCGGCCATGCGCCCCACGGCGCCGGGAAAGCCGCTGACCCAGCGCGCAACGGCCACCATCCAGTCGATGCCATGACCCATCAGCTTCCAACTCAAGCCGTCAAGGCCGAGCGGCATGGTCAGCACGCCTAGAATACCCGCCGGCATGACCCAGCCGGATGCGACCGGCATTGCCACGAGGTTCGCGATGACGCCGTAGGGCGAGATGCGATGAAAATGATAGGCGATGTAGGGGATGGTCGCGGTGCCGGCGAGAAGCGAGACGAGGAGTAGGCCGACGACCTCCCGACCGCCCCAGAGCGCGATCTTCACCGCGAGCGGACTGTCCCCGCCCTTGCTCATCCATGGCAGGCCCTGCTGGTAGCCGGCGACGAGTGCCAGGGTCGCCGCAAACGACATCTGAAAACTGGGATGAACGACGGCCTCGGGCGCGAAGAGCAGTACGCCGAACGCCGCGACCGTAAGCGTACGGAAGGTAAGCGTTGGACGATCGACCATCACGCCGACCAGAACCAGTGCGATCATGATGAACGAGCGCTGGGTCGCGACCTCCGCCCCCGACAACAGCAGATAGAAGGCGGCCGCAGCAAGCGCGGCAAGTGCGGCCCATTTCTTGACGGGATGGCGGTTGGCGAAGGCCGGCATCAACGCAAACAACGCTCGCAATGCAAAGAACATGACACCTGCCACCACGGCCATGTGGTAGCCGGAGACGTGCTGAACGGGCCTAGGCGAGCAGGTTATGCCGTAAGATAGGGCATATCTTGCAAAGGCCGCTTCCCATCGAAGGGCTTAGGGAAGCAGATGGGAAGCACTCCGAAGACTGGCACCTCCGTCCCCTCCCCGGTATAAGAC
>JBAUOM010000781.1:0-1936 GCA_049579765.1 Xanthobacteraceae bacterium | reverse complement strand
ACCACCGCCACCGCCGCGACCTTGAGGCCGTGCAGCCAGCCGGAGCCGGCCACGCTGCCGAGCGCCTCGACGCCGTAGCCGAACGCGATCATGGCGGCCGCCGACGGCAGCGTGAATCCGAGGAAGGCCGCCAGCGCCCCGGCATAGCCGGCGCGCAGCAGGCCTACCGCCATGCCCACTTGGCTCGACGCCGGGCCGGGCAGGAACTGGCACAGCGCGACCAGGTCGGCATAGCCGCGGTCGTCGAGCCAGCCGCGCCGGAGCACGAACTCGTCGCGGAAATAGCCGAGATGCGCGACCGGCCCGCCGAATGCGGTCAGGCCGAGACGAAGGAACACGGCGAAGACCTCGAGCCCGCGACCGCGACGCGCATGCTCCGCGGGGAATTTTTCCTCGCGCGGCGCCATCGGCATGTTCGCGTTCTCTCGATCGGTGCGTCGCAGGCCGAAGCCGACGCTAGCCGCAAACGGCGGCTGCGGCAACGCGCGCAGGGCCGCGTGCTTGGGCCGATCTCCGCGTTCGGTTATCTTTCGATCGAGATGACCGGGGAGACGCCCATGCCACCACTGAAGCTTTCGCGGCGTGCGCTCGTCTTGACGGCCGCGCTGCTGCCGTCATTCGCCGCCACCGCCGCGCTGCCGCAAGGCGGCACCATCCGCATCATCGTCGGCACCGCGGCAGGCGGTGCGATCGAGCCTTATGTCCGCGTGATCGCCGAGCACATGGTCGGGACGCTGGGGCAGCCGATCATCATCGAGAACAAGCCGGGCGCGAGCGGGAGCCTCGCGGCGCAGTATATCGCCGACCAGCCGGCCGACGGTTCGATCATCTGGCTCGGCACCCAGGCGTTCACCGAGATCGTGCCCAACATGTTCCCCAACGCACGCTGGTCGATCGACCAGTTTCACCCGATCATCCGCGGCGTCGAGGCGCCGCTGGTGTTCATCACCACGCCGAGCGTGCCGGCGGCCACTTTCGACGAGTTCATCGCGTGGGCGAAGGAGAAAAAGGGCAAGCTCGGCTATTCCTCCTACCAGGCCGGAACGCCGTCGCATTTCCTCGGCTTCCAGATGAACGAGAAGTGGGACCTCGATCTCACCCACGTGCCCTATCGCGGATCCGGGCTGCAGGTGACCGGGCTCCTCGGCGGCCATTCCCAGTTCGGCTTCGCGCAGGTGAATTCGTCGCTGCCGCATGTGCGCGCGGGCAAGCTCAAGGCGCTGGCGACCACCGGCCCCGCTCGCGACCGCTCGCTGCCGGAGGTGCCGACCTTCGCGGAGCTGGGTTACCCCGAGTTCACCGCCAAGGTCTGGTTCGGGCTGCTCGTGAAGGAGGGCACGCCGCCCGACATCCTCGCGCGCTACACCGCGGCGGCCAAGGCCGCGCACGCCGACCCGGCGGTCAGGGAGAAGCTCGAGGCGCAGGGCTTCGACGTCTCCGGCGAGACCGGTCCTCAGCTCAAGACCGAGATCAAGGAGCAGATCGCGCGCTGGGGTCGGCTGGTGAAGGCCTCCGGCTTCAACGTCGAGGATCGCGGCAGCACGCGCTAAAGCGAGTCCCGGTCAAGTGGACGCAAAACGGTGCCACGCGTTCGGTGGACTCCCCTCCCCCTTGTGGGGAGGGGTTGGGGGTGGGGTCCGTGTTGGAGGACACGCCTCGCGCCACAACTACGACCCCCCTCCCCAGCCCTCCCCCACCCGAACTCGGGTTTACCCGAGTTCGGCACTCTAAGATGCCGAAGTCGGATGAATCCGACTTCGGCTGGGGAGGGAGCACACCGAGCTTGCGGCTCGTTGATTCCGTTTCAACGGGCACAGCCTTGGTGTCCCGATTCCGAAGTTGGCATCATTTCGCGGCACCCTCGTTTGCGAACTTCGGAATCGAAGCACTGGCAGCTTTTTGATCTAATTTAGGCGCGACGTCCGCCGTTCTTTTT
>JBAUOM010000780.1:0-5057 GCA_049579765.1 Xanthobacteraceae bacterium | reverse complement strand
GCCATCGCGACGCTGCATCCCGCTTATCTGCTGCGCCAGCCGTTGCAGAAGCGCTTGGCCTGGCGGGACTTTCTGGCGATCAAGAAGGCGCTCGCAGCGAGCTAGTGTCCCGATTCCGAAGTTCGCATCATTGTGCGGCACCCTCGTTTGCGAACTTCGGAATCGAGGGACACTAGCAACTCATTGATCTAGTGTGGCTTTGGTTCAGAAGTCCGCATTTCGGATTCGCCGCAAGAATGATGCGGACTTCTGAACCGCCACACTAGTCGATTAACGATTGGAGGCACGGCATGGCGAAGACGATCGAACACGTGAACTGGCCGGATGCGCCCGACATGTGGATGCCCTATGCGCCGGCGATCAAGGTGAAAGGCGGCACCACGGTCTACCTCGCCGGAGTCACGGCGGCGCCGGTCTATCACCATCACCCGCACCGGCCCGAGGAATTCGATGCCATGCCGCGCGACATGGCGGGGCAGGCCCGCGCCGCGCTGGAAAACCTCAAGCGCGGCCTGCAGGCCGTGGGTGCGACTTTCGCCGACGTCGTCACCGCCGATCGCTTCGTCACCGATCTTTCCGACCAGGACGCGCTCAATCGGGTCTGGGGCGAATATTTCCGCGACGCCAAGCCCGCGACCACGACGGTGCAGGTGGTGCGGCTCGCCACCGATCCGCGCTGCCTGGTCGAGATCAACGCGGTGGCGGTGGTCGATTGACGGCGCCGGCCGGTCGCTCGTGCGGCCGGGCGATCTGTCGCGGCAACGGCGCTATCCCGGTCCCGGCAACGCGAACTTGACGGCGAAGATGAGGGCCAGGATCACCACCGCGGGCTTCGCTTCGGCGAACTTGCCCGCGATCAATTTGGCCAGAACGTAGGTGATGAAGCCGAGACCGATGCCGGTCGCGATCGAATAGGTGAGCGGCATGGTCACCGCGCACACCACCGCCGGCGCATATTCCGTGATGTCCTCCCAGTCCATCTCGGCAAGCCCGCGGGTCATCACGCAGGCGACGTAGAGCAACGCCGCCGCCGAGGCATAGGCCGGCACCATGCCGGCGAGCGGGGAGAAGAACAGGGCCAGGAGAAAGAACAGCGCGACGAACACGGCGGTCAGCCCGGTGCGGCCGCCGGTCGAGACGCCGGCCGCGCTCTCGATGTAGCTGGTCGTGGTCGAGGTGCCGATGAGGGCGCCGAACATGGCGGCGAAGCTGTCGGCGAGCAGCGCCTGCTTCATGCGCGGAAGGTGGCCGTCCTGGTCGAGGAGCCCGGCGCGGTGCGCGACGCCGATCAGCGTGCCGGCATTGTCGAACAGATCGACCATGAAAAAGCTGAACACGACGATGATGAAGGTGACCTCCGCGACGCGGGAGAAATCGAGCTGCAGGAGGGTCGGCGCCAGCGACGGCGGCGCCGACACGATGCCGGCATAGTGGGAGAGCCCGAGCGGCAGCCCGATCAGCGTCGCCAGCAGGATGCCGATCAGCGTGCCGCCGACGATATTGCGGTAGTTGAGCGCCACGATGACGATGAAGCCGAGGAGACAGAGGCTGGCCGGCCATTGCGTGAGATCGCCGAGCGCGACCAGCGTCGCCGGGTGGTCGACCACGATCTTCGCCTCCTGCAGCGCGATGATGCCCAGGAAGAGTCCGACCCCCGCCGAGATCGCGAATTTGAGATTCTTCGGGATGGAATTGATGACGTATTCGCGGATCTTGAAGATCGAAATCAGGAAGAAGATGGCGCCGGAGCAGAACACGCCGGCGAGCGCCTGCTGCCAGGTATATTTGTAGGCGAGCACCACGGTGAAGGCGAAGAAGGCGTTGAGCCCCATCCCCGGCGCGAGCGCGATCGGGTAGTTGGCGTAGAGCCCCATCACCAGGGTCGAAACCGCGGCCGCGATGCAGGTGGCGACGAAGACCGCACCCTTGTCCATGCCCGCACTGCCGAGGATTTGCGGATTGACGAACACGATGTAGACCATGGTGAGAAAGGTCGTCAGGCCGGCGATGAATTCGGTGCGGACATCGGTGCCGCTTTCGGTCAGGCCGAAATAGCGGTCGAGAAACGGCCGCTCGCCCGCAGGTTTGGTCGCATCGGTCATCGGCAACCCCCAAGGAACTCGCGCGCCGGGGGCTTTCCCCGCCGGAACAGCCTGTTGCCGGCAAGGCCCGGGTTCGCAGCGCGCCGATCGCCACAATAGCGGCGAAGCGGCGGCGAACCCACTGCAAACCCTCCGCGATCGGCGATTTGTCCACCGGCGCTTGGGAGTTGGAAATGCGCCGCAGGCACCCCTGCCGTTCCCGCGGCGCGCTTGGCGGCCCCGCGGACATGCGCCATCATGCTAGGGTGCCGATTCCAAAGTTCGCAAACCCTGGCGGCGCTCTCGGATGCGAGCTGCGGAGACACTGGCAACTTTATGGTTCTGGTGCGGTTGCGGATTTGAACTTCCTCAACGGGCTTGCGGCTGCAATGAGAGGAACTGCAAATCCACCGCACTAGCTGCGCGGTTCGATTCCCACCTGCCGGGCGATGACCGATGGACCTCGACCCCGTCCTGCTCGCGCGTCTCCAGTTCGCCTTCACGGTGACCTTCCACATCATTTTCCCGAGCTTCACCATCGGGCTCTCCGCTTTCATTGCGACGCTGCTGGTGCGCTGGATCGCCACCGGACGCGAGCATCTCCACAGGCTGGCGCGGTTCTGGACCAAGATTTTCGCCGTGTCGTTCGCCATGGGCGTCGTCTCGGGCATCGTGCTCAGCTACCAGTTCGGGACCAACTGGAGCCGGTTCTCGGTCGTCGTCGGCAACGTCGTCGCTCCCCTCATCGGCTACGAGGTGCTGACCGCCTTCTTCCTGGAAGCGACCTTTCTCGGGGTGATGCTGTTCGGGTGGAGACGGGTGCCGCCCTGGCTGCACGTCTTGGCCGCGGTGGTGGTGGCGGTCGGCACCGCGATTTCCGCGTTCTGGATCCTGTCCGCGAACAGCTGGATGCAGACTCCGGCCGGCCATTACGTACGCGACGGCATCGCCTATCCGCAGGATTGGCTCGCGGTGATCTTCAACCCGAGCTTCCCGTACCGTCTCGCCCACATGCTCACGGCCGCCTACCTTACCACCTCGCTGGTCGTGCTGGCGGTAGGCGCGCGCTACCTGCTCGCGCTGCGCCACACCGAGGAAGGACGCACGATGGTGCGCATGGCGATCGGCATGCTGGCGGCGCTCGGGCCCTTGCAGCTGTTCATCGGCGACCAGCATGGGTTGAACACGCTCCAGCACCAGCCGATCAAGATCGCGGCGATGGAGGCGCACTGGGACGGCAGCAAGCCCGGCGCGCTGGTGCTGTTCGCGTGGCCGGACGCGGCAGCGGAGCGCAACCGCTTCGAAATCGCCGTTCCCCACGCCGGATCGTTGATCCTCACGCACAGCTTCGACGGCCTCTATCCGGGGCTCAAGAGCGTGCCGCCCGCCGACCGCCCGCCGCTGGTGCCGGTGTTCTTCGCGTTTCGCGTCATGGTCGGCATCGGCATCATCATCATCGCGGCCGGGCTGACCGGCCTGTGGCTATGGTCGCGGGAACGGCTGTTCGAGGCGCGCTGGTACCTGCGGCTCACCGCGCACGGCTGGTGGCTCGGCTTCGTCGCCGTGATCTCCGGCTGGATCGTCACCGAGAGCGGACGCCAGCCGTGGCTCGCCTACGGCATATTGCGCACCGCCGACGCGATTTCGCCGGTCCCGGCAGCAAGCCTGGCGACGACCCTCGCTTTGTTCGTGCTGGTCTACGGCGTCGTGTTCGCGATGGGCATCTATTACATCAACCGGCTCATCGCCAAGGGACCGGAGGGTCGCTCGGCCGAGCCGCCGGAGATCGGCACGCCGGTGCGGCCGTTGTCGTCCGCCATGGAAGCCGGGCGGGAAATCATGTCGCCGCAACGCTGACCGAAAGGGGGAAGCCGCCATGGAATGGTACCTTCCCGTCATCTGGGCCGGGTTGATCGGCGCCGCGGTGGCGTTCTACGTCATCCTCGACGGCTTCGATCTCGGCACCGGCATCCTGTTCCCGTACGCCGGCAGCGAGCGCGAGCGCGACCAGATGATGAATTCGGTCGCGCCGTTCTGGGACGGCAACGAGACCTGGCTCGTGCTGGGCGGCGGCGGGCTGTGGGTCGCCTTTCCGCAGGCCTATGCGGTGATCATGCCGGCGCTCTACTTGCCGGTCATCGTCATGCTGCTGGCGCTGGTGTTTCGCGGCGTGGCGTTCGAATTTCGCTGGATCGCGGTGAGCAGCAAGAAATATTGGAACTTCGCCTTCGCCGCCGGCTCGACCGTCGCGGCGATTTGCCAGGGCCTGATTCTCGGCGGTCTCATCCAGGGCATCAAGGTGGAGAATGGCGTCTTCGCCGGAGGACCGTTCGACTGGGCGACGCCGTTCGCGCTGGTATGCGGTGTCGGCGTCGCGGTCGGCTACGCGCTTCTGGGCGCGACCTGGCTCGTGCTCAAGACCGAGGGCGCCGTGGCCGAGCGCGCCCGCCGCCAGGCCCAGGGGCTGCTGATCGCGGTGCTGGTGTTCATGGGCGTGGTCAGCATCTGGACGCCGCTCGCGTTCGGGCGCATCGCCGCGCGCTGGTTCTCGAACATCTACTTCCTCTGGCCGGTGCCCGTGCTCACGGCGGCGACCGCGCTGTTCGCCTGGCGCTGGCTCGAGGAAAGGCGCGAGGCGCTGCCGTTCCTGGCCGCGATCGTCCTGTTCCTGCTCGGCTATCTCGGCTTGGCGATTTCGACCTTCCCGTACCTCGTTCCGCCCGTGCTGACGATCTGGCAGACCGCGGCCGTGCCCGCGAGCCAGATCTTCATGCTGCTGGGGACGCTGGTGCTGCTGCCGGTGATCCTCGGCTACATCACGTTCGTCTACTGGCTGTTCCGCGGCAAGGTGCGGGAGGGCGAGGGCTATCATTAGAGCGGGATGACTTTTCTTCGAATCGTCATCCCGATCTAGCTTCTTATCTGAGCATGATCTTTTCCGAAAACCGCTGCACACTTTTCGGGATCATGCTTTAG
>JBAUOM010000779.1:0-7208 GCA_049579765.1 Xanthobacteraceae bacterium | reverse complement strand
GTCTCGCCCGGGGTCGCGGCAAGCAGGCGCAGCATGTCGCGCTCGCGGTCGGTGAGCCGGACGATCTCGTCGCCGCGCTTGAGCTCGCCGCGCGCGAGGTGGAAGCGAAAGTCGCCGAAGCGCACCGTCTCTACGGCCGCGGCCGCGGCCGGGCGCGCACGCCGCAGGATGCTGGCAATGCGCAGCGAAAGCTCCCTCGGCTCGAACGGCTTGCCGAGATAGTCGTCGGCGCCGATGGTCAACCCCTCGATGCGGCTCTTGGCCTCGTCGCGCGCGGTCAGCATGATGATCGGCACACTCGAGACCGCGCGCAGATCGCGCGCGAGGTCGAAGCCGGTTTCTCCCGGCATCATGACGTCGAGGATCAGCAGATCGAAACGCAGCCCTTGCAGCTTGGCACGCGCATCGGCGGCGGTGTCGGCGGTGGTGACGCGATAGCCTTCGGCGAACAGGAAGCGCGAGAGCAGATCGCGGATGCGGCGGTCGTCGTCGACCACGAGCAGGTGCGGGGCGTCGTCGGGCAGCGCGGCTGATACTGTGGCGCGCATGGCGGCCTCGCCGTCAGCCGCGCGCGCGCCGCGCCCGGTCGGCTCGCGCGATGAACCGCAGCACCGAGTCGCGGTGGTCGGCATTGATCATGGCGGTGAGGAAGCGGCAGGCCGCCTCGTGCGCGTTCGGTCCGAGCTCGGAGAGCGCGTGGGCGATGCGCGCGGTCTGCAGGCCCGCGAGCTTCATGGCGAGCGTCTCGCCTTTCGGCGTGACGTAGAGCAGGCGCTGGCGCCGATCATTGGCGCCCTCCTTCTGCACCACGTAGCCCTGGTCGATGAGCTGCTTGAGGACGCGGCCGAGCGACTGCTTGGTGATCTTGAGAATGTCGAGCAGCTCCGCAACCTTCATGCCGGGATTGCGATTGACGAAATGCAATACCCGATGATGGGCCCGCCCGAAGCTGAATTTCGCCAGCACCTCGTCCGGATCGCCGATGAAGTCGCGATAGGCGAAGAACAAGAGCTCGATGACGTCCCAAATCGGCTCGTTCCCGCGTGCCCCCCGGTCGCCGGCGGGAAAAGACCGGTCGGATGACACAGGGACAGTTAGGTCAGCCATATTGACATATTCGAGTCAGATTGTTATCCAGGATCAAGTCGCCACGAAAGGATCGTGCCCGCGCACCCACCCCGAGCCGATTGCGCCGCAGGCACAACCGCGCTCTCATGGCGACGAAACATACCGGGTGTCGGTCCGCGACGCAAAAGCATAAGCCGGCGGAACCATGCCGCCCCGCACGCCCGACGCGCAGTCCGAGGAGGAAATGCCATGGCCGAAAAACCCTACGACCGCCTCGACGGCGTCATCTGGTACGACGGCAAGCTGGTGCCCTGGGGCGAAGCGACGCTCCACGTTCTCTCGCACGGCTTGCACTACGCGAGCGCGGTGTTCGAGGGCGAACGCGCCTATGGCGGCGAAATCTTCAAATGCACCGAACATTCGGAGCGGCTCAAGCGCTCGGCGGAGCTGCTCGATTTCGACATCCCCTACTCCGTCGCCGAGATCGACGCGGCCAAGCGCCTGGTGCTGGAGAAGAACGGGCAGACCGATGCCTATGTGCGGCCGATCTCATGGCGCGGCTCGGAGATGATGGGCGTTTCGGCCCAGCACAACAAAATCCACCTCGCCATCGCCACTTGGCAGTGGCCGAGCTACTTCGATCCGGTGCAGCGATTGAAGGGCATCAGGCTCGATCTCGCGGACTATCGCCGTCCGGACCCGGCCACCGCGCCGGCGCTCGCCAAGGCCGCCGGCCTCTACATGATCTGCACGATTTCCAAGCACAAGGCCGAGCGCAAGGGTTATGCCGACGCCATGATGCTGGACTGGCAGGGCCGCGTGGCGGAATGCACCGGCGCCAACATCCTCTTCATCCGCGACGGCAAGATCCACACGCCGATCGCCGATTGCTTTCTCGCCGGCATTACCCGCGCCACGGCGATTGACTTGGCCAGGAAGCGCGGCATCGAGGTGATCGAGCGCCGCATCATGCCGGACGAGCTCGGGCAATTCTCCGAATGCTTCATCACCGGCAGCGCGGCGGAGGTCACGGCGGTGTCCGAGATCGCGCAGTGGAGATTCACCCCCGGCGCCATCACGCAGCAGCTCATGGCCGACTATACCGCCGAGGTGCAGCGCAAGGGCAACAAGGCGGCGGCGTGAACTCCGCGCTCGGTTGAACGCCTCGACGCGGCGCGTGCCGCGTGGACGAAGCCCTAGTCCGCACGATGCGCGGCGATCATCGCCTCGCCCATGCGCACGAGGCGCGCGCCGAGACCGTCGGTGCCGACGCTCTGCGCGGTGACGCGGGCGCCCTCCAGGAGCAGATGCAGCTCGTCGGCCAGCATCTCCGGCTCGCCGAGGTCGGCGGCCCGGCACAGGTCCACGAGCCGCAGGCGCTGTGCGAGCTTGAAATCCTCGATCACCCGCCGCGCGGGATGAGCCTTTTCCGGTAGCTCGACCGCGGCATTGGCGAGCGGGCAGCCGCGCTCGTCGGCATTGGCGACGTGCTCCGCCATCTCCGCGAGCCAGGCGCGCAACTGCGCGCGCGCGTCGCCGGGATGGGCCTGCCGCAACCGCTCCCAGCAGGCGTCGGCTAGCTTCGCGGACTGGCGCAGGTACTCTGCCACCAGCTCGTCCTTGGACGCGAAATGCCGGTAGAGCGTCATCTTGTTGGTACCTGCGGCCTCGGCGATGGCGTCCACTCCCACCGCCCTGATGCCGTGGCGATAGAACAGATCGCCGGCGGCCGTCAGAAGGCGCGCCCGCGGCGGAATCCTGTCGTCTTTTTCGTAGGTTACAGCGGACTTGAGGACCATGGGCGGCTCCCCTTGACATAGGTGTTACCGGTCAGTACCTATGTAGTGTTACCGGTCAGTACCACAAGGCCGGACGCAAGTCACCCGGTTTCCGCGCAATCCCCCTCTCCGGAGCGAGCCATGAACCTTCACGAGCAAATCGCATTGAGAAATCCCGTCCTCGTGCCGCCCGATGCACCGAGCGCGTTGTTTTCGCCCTATCGCCTGGGCGACCTCGATCTCGCCAACCGCCTGGTGATGTCGCCGATGACGCGCAGCCGTGCGGGCGAGGGCAACGTGCCAAGTCCGCTGGCGCCCACCTACTATGCCCAGCGCGCCTCCGCCGGCCTGATCGTGACCGAGGCCACGCAGGTTAGCCCGCAGGGCGTGGGCTATATCCGCACGCCGGGCATGCATTCCGCCGAGCAGGTCGCGGGATGGAAGAAGATCACCGAGGCCGTGCGCCGGGTGGGCGGAAAGATCTTCGCCCAGCTCTGGCACGTCGGGCGCGTATCGCATCCGGACTTTCACGACGGGGCGCTGCCCGTCGCTCCCTCCGCGCTGCCGATGGAAGGCGAAGCGTTCACCACCCGCGGACGCACCAAGCTGGTGACCCCGCGCGCGCTCGCGACCGACGAGATTGCCGGCATCGTCGCGCAATTCCGCGCCGCGGCGCAGAACGCCAAGCTCGCGGGTTTCGACGGCGTGGAGCTGCATGGCGCCAACGGCTACCTGCTCGACCAGTTCCTGCGCGACGGCTCGAACCGGCGCACCGACGACTACGGCGGCAGCATCGAGAACCGCGCCCGCCTTCCGCTCGAAGTCGCCGACGCCGTGAGCGCGGTGTGGGGTCCGGGCCGCGTCGGATACAAGCTTTCACCCTATTTCTCCGGGTACTCGATGTCGGATTCCAACCCGATCGAGACGTTCTCCTTCATCGCCGCCCAACTGGGCAGGCGCGGTTTCCTCTACCTGCACGTGACCGAGCCGGTGG
Organism: Xanthobacteraceae bacterium; assembly: GCA_049579765.1. Classification (GTDB taxonomy): domain Bacteria; phylum Pseudomonadota; class Alphaproteobacteria; order Rhizobiales; family Xanthobacteraceae; genus VAZQ01. Next base: position 3,368 of record JBAUOM010000779.1, on the reverse strand, counting down.
CAGGTCCCGCGGCGGTGCCGGCCGCAACGCAGCGGGTGACGCCGATCCTGCGCAAAGTGTTCGACGGCGCGTTGATCGCGAATGGCGGCTACGACGCCCAGTCCGGCCATGCGGCGATCGCGCGCGGCGAAGTCGACCTCGTCGCCTTCGGCGTCCCGTTTCTCGCCAACCCGGATCTTCCGGCGCGCTATCGCAACAATGCCGCGCTCAATTCGGCCGACCCGGCGACGTTCTATGCCGGCGAGGACAAGGGCTACATCGACTATCCGGCTCTGGCATGATGTCGATCGCGACTGCGCGCCAAAGGTGACAGCGTCCGCCCCGCCACGCGGGCCGCAACGCGGTGCGCTCAAGTGAAAATCGGGCAGTTGACGCAATCGCGTTCAATCCCGGATCACCACCAGTCGGTCCGTGCCCGATTCCCCGCCCCACGCCTCGCCCGGCCTGCCCAGCATCTGGCGCACGTTGGCGCCCCGCCTGTCGCTGGGGAAGGTGGTGTAGCTCTCGCTCTCGGGGTCGAAACGCTGAATGGCATTGGCGAGCCAATCGGTCGCCCACACCCGATCCTTGTCGTCGACGTAGATCGAATAGGTGCCGGCCTTGCTCTGCGGCATGGGATAGGTCGTCCAGGTCTTGGCCGCGGGATCGTAACGGCCGATCGCGCCGGCGTGCCAGAAGCTCGCCCATAACGCGCCTTTGGAATCCGACCAGATGCGGCGCGGCCCGACGCCCTTGCGCAGCGGGTCGACGACGGTGGCCTCCCCGGTCGAGGTATCGATCCGGGCGATGTGGTCGCCGGCCAGCGACGCGTACCAGACGTCGCCCGCGGGCGTCACCGTGATCCCATAGGGCCCCCTGCCTCTCGGCGCCTTCCAGGCGTCGACCTTGCCGCTCTTGGGATCGACGCGGCCGTAGACTCCGCTCTGGCCGGTGAACCAGACGATACCGCTTTTGTCGAAAACGAGCGTGTTGAGATTGGCACCCGCAAAACCGGCAGGCAGCGGGAACAGTCTGACTTCTCTCGTCCTGGCATCGACGCGCGCGACCGCATTCTGCCCGCCTTCGGTCAGCCAGGCATTGCCGTCGGGCCCGACGATCACCCCATGCGGCGCCGCGCCGGGCCCGAGCGCAATCTTCTCGAGCCGGCCGGTCCTCGGATCGAAGCGGCCGGCAAAACCCTGCCGCTGGCCGCTGATCCAGACGGTGCCGTCCGGCGCCGGCGCCACGTCGTGCGGATAGGCGCCGGGCGGAAGCTGGTAGAACGTCATCTCGGCCGCCGGCGCGGCCGTGCTCGCCGCAAACGCCATGGCGGCGGCAACGACGCGAGCGTTGATCATCACTCTCCCTCCGTCCGTGGCCCACCCCGTCCGCGCAGGTTGGTCGGCGCAGCCAGCGATGGTGCTTGCCGCGCCGGCCAACCGGCGGATCATTCCGCCGCGTCACGCCGGCTGTTCGCAGGTGTCCAGCGATCCGCCAGGGCGTCGTCGGAAGCTTTCGCGTCGACCCATCGCTTGCGGTCGGCATATTCGACCTGCTTCCAGAACGGGGCGCGGGTCTTGAGGTAGTCCATCAGGAACTCGGCGGCGGCGAAGGCGTCCTGCCGGTGCGCCGCGGCGGTGACCACGAGCACGATCTCCTCGCCGGGCACGAGACGGCCGAACCGGTGGATCACGGTGACGCCGAGAAGTGGCCAGCGCCGCTCGGCCGCTTCCACGTGCCGGCTGACCTCGGCTTCGGCCATGCCGGGATAGTGCTCGAGCGTCATGGCAACGAGCGGCGTGCCGCCTTCGTCCGCGCGGCAGATGCCGGCGAAGGTGACGAGCGCACCGATGTCGGTGCGGCCGCTTCTCAGCTTCGCCGCCTCGGCCGCGGCGTCGAACGGCTCGCGCTGCAGGCGGACGGTCGCGGTCATCGTGTTCTGGAGCGCGTCCCGATTCGACGGAACGGGGACATGCTCTAGCCTCCGGTCATCGGTGGGAAGAAGGCGATCTCGCGCGCGCCCGAGATCGCGGTATCGGCCCTGACATGGGCGCGGTCGATGGCGGCGCGGATCACCTTGGGGTTCTCGAATGCGTGGGCATATTCATCGCCGCGCCGGCTCAGCCAGTCGATGAGATCGGCGACGGTCGCGATCCCCGCCGGCGGGTCGATCTCCTCTTCCGGCTTGCCGACGCGCTCGCGCACCCAGGCGAAATAGCGAAGCTTCAATGCTCAGTCCTCGATCAGATGCCGCACGCCGGCACGGAAATAGTCCCAGCCAGTGTACAGCGTCAGCAAGGCCGACAGCCAGAGCAAGGTGAGCCCGATGGGACTCACAACCGGCACGATGGCATCGCCGGCCTTGCCCGCAATCAGGAACCCGACAGCCACGAGCTGCAGCGTCGTCTTCCACTTCGCGAGCTGGGTCACCGGCACGCTGACGCGCAGCTCGGCGAGATATTCGCGCAGCCCCGAGACCAGGATTTCGCGGCAGAGGATGACGATCGCCGCCCATAGCGACCAGCCTCGGATGGTGCCGTCCGCGGCCAACATGAGCAGGCACGAGGCCACCAGCAGCTTGTCGGCGATCGGATCGAGCATGCGGCCGAACGCCGATTGCTCACCCCATTTGCGCGCGAAATAGCCGTCGAGGACATCCGTCACCCCGGCGCAGATGAACAGCACGAGCGCTACCCAGCGCAGCCACAGGCCGCCCTGAAGGATGTCCTGCCAATACAGGCAAGCGACCACCATCGGCACCGCGACGATGCGGCCGTAGGTCAACAGGTTCGGCACCGCGAGGGGTCGGGCCGAAAGCTGTCTCGACGTGACCGTGTTCATGGACCGAACGAATACCCTTCCCACGCCCGCGTCAAACGGGTTGCGCCGCCATCCCCATCGGACTTCGCCCAGCCGCGGCCCGCGGAGACCCACGAGCGCAATAAGGCACAGCGGTTCGGTACATAAATATGACGGTCGCGGCGGATTCGCGAGCCGCATGTCGGCTCCTCCAGCATTGCTGGCCATTCAATGGGCAAGAGCGCAGAAAATCGGCGTCCGACCGGGCACGGCCTCGGCGCGGTACGCCTCTATGCCCGGCAATCGCCAGAGGACGCAAACTACCCCGCGCGCTCGTGAAAGAAGTCGTAGATCTTGCGTGCGATTTCCGCGCTGATGCCGGGAACCTTGGCGAGATCGGCCGGGGCCGCGCGCTCGATCGCCTTGAGCGTTCCGAAATGATGGAGCAACGCGCGCTTGCGCGTCGGGCCGATGCCGGGAATTTCCTGCAGACCTGCTTCGCGGATGTCGCGCCGACGGCGGACGCGATGCGAGCCGACGGCGAAACGATGCGCCTCGTCGCGCAGGCGCTGCACGAAATAGAGCACCGG
>JBAUOM010000778.1:0-2047 GCA_049579765.1 Xanthobacteraceae bacterium | reverse complement strand
CTACGACGCTTCGCGCGCGGCCGTCGCAAGCGCCGGCCCGGCCTTGCGCGCACGGGACACCGCCGCGTCAACGTTAACGGCGCAAGCGGTGGCGGACGGCGCAGACGGCTTGGCGCGCGCGCGACGGTTAACGCCGGACTTTGATTCAAGTTTTATCAGTTCGGATTTTAGTCAAACGTGATTTTCATATTAGCAGTATTCGTCGCGCTGTTTATCTGCGTTGTCTTCAAAATGACTTTGCGGGATTAGCGGCGGTGCAAATCGTTTGTGTGAAATGTGGCCTCCAAGAACAGGGAAGGCCACAAAATGAAACGCAACGTTGCACGGATACTGGGGGCCGGTCTTGTCGCGGGCACGTTGGCGGCGGCGCTGACGATCACGCCGGCGGATGCGGCAAGCGAGCGCTCGCTCTTCATCTCGGTCGGGAGCACCGCACGGGCGCCGATGGGTTGGGCGGAATTCTGCGCGGAGTACGCGCCGGAATGCGAGACCAAGGTGCTCCCGGCGCGCGACGTCGTGCTGACGGCGAAAGCGTGGAAGGAGTTGGTGGACGTCAACGACCGGGTCAACGATGAGATCAAGCCGGTGACCGACATGGAGCACTGGGGCGTGGCCGAACGCTGGAACTATCCCACCGACGGCCGCGGCGACTGCGAAGATTACGTGCTGCTCAAGCGCAGGATGCTGATGCAAGCCGGGTGGCCGCGCCAGGCGTTGCTCATCACGGTCGTGCGCGACCAGCAGGGCGACGGCCACGCCGTGCTCACCGTCAAGACCGACAAGGGCGAGTTCATCCTCGACAACCAGAACGAGGAGATCGTGCTCTGGTCGCAGACCGGCTACCGCTTCGTGAAGCGGCAGTCGCAGAGCGATCCGAACGTCTGGGTGACGCTCGGCCATCCGCGCCCGATGACCGCCACCGCCGCCTCGCGCTGATTTGTCGGAGCGCCGCCTCCGCCGTTTCTGCCCTGCTCCGTTCCTGCGTCATCCGATCCGCCGCAGCCCCTTGGCGTATTGCCGCCAGCGCCGCACGTAGATGTCGGCGCCGCCCCTGATCGCCTGCGCCGCCGCCTGGTCGAGGGCGCGCACCGCGCGCGCGGGAGCCCCCACGATCAGCGAATTGTCCGGGAACTCCTTGCCCTCGGTGACCAGGGCGCCGGCCCCGATCAGGCAGTTGCGTCCGATTTTGGCGCCGTTGAGCACGATCGCGCCCATGCCGACCAGGCTGTTCGAACCGATGATGCAGCCGTGCAGCACGACGTTGTGGCCGATCACGCAATCCTCGCCGATGGTCAGGGGAAATCCGGGATCGGTGTGCAGCGTCGCGTTGTCCTGAACCTGCGAGCGCGTGCCCAGCTCGATCCATTCGTTGTCACCGCGCAGCACCGAGCCGAACCAGACGCTGGCATCGGCCAATAGCCGCACGCGCCCGATCACGGCCGCGCTCTCCGCGATCCAGTAACGACCGTCGGATGGCAAGTCGGGCGCCTCGCCGTCGAGCTCGAAAATTGCCATCGAGGCTCCTCGGCGGGCTCTCAGGCCAAGAGGTTATCGGTCAGCCGCGCCCAAGCCGTTTTAGCCGAACCGGGCGCTGGCGTCGCCGACCTCGGGAAACTTCGGGACCGGTAACAGCGCACTGATCGGATAAATCGGAGCGACCTTGCCAGGGGACGCAAGGATTGGCGAGGCTCGCGCCGCCGCGGCTGGAACGCGCTCAGCCGGCCGGAATGCCGAATGCCGCCAGCGCCAGCCCCACGATCATCCCCGAGACCAAGCTCCAACAACCGGCGATGGCAAAGCCCATCGCAAGAGCAAAGCTACGCTCGACCTGTTCCGCTGACATCACGCCCCACCCCCTATCGCCCCGCCCCACCATCGCAGAGCACGACACAGGGCGCCAGAACATACTTAACCGAGGGTTAACGGCGCTGGATCGCGAGGTCGGGCGGGCACTGCGAGCGCGGTCGGCTCCGCCCTGACTTCTGATTCCTGTTCGCGCATACTCGAATTTGATTCGACGGACCGACGCTCATGACCACGCCTACCT
>JBAUOM010000777.1:0-2932 GCA_049579765.1 Xanthobacteraceae bacterium | reverse complement strand
CGGCCCGCGCGTGCACATCCTGCATCGGCCTGCTCTCGCCCTTGAGGCGCGTCACCGACGCATCGTCGTTGAGACCGACGATGAGGCGGTCACAGGCGGCGCGCGCCGCGGTAAGGAGCTTGATGTGACCGGGATGCAGAAGGTCGAAGCACCCGTTGGTGAAGCCGATCCGCAGGTCGCGCCATTCGGCGAGCCGCTCGGCGAGCACCGACCAGTCGAAGACGATCTTCTCCTCGGACGCGAGCGTGGCGGCGGGGAGAATACGGGAGCGCAGCTCGGCGGCCGAAACCGTCGCCGTCCCGCGCTTGCCGACCACCACGGCGGCGGCGGCATTGGCCGCGCGCGCGGCGGGTTCATAGTCGACCTTGGTCGCGAGCATCACCGCGAGGGTGGCGACCACGGTATCGCCGGCGCCCGACGCATCCTTCACTTTCACCGGGTAGGCCGGTACGTGGACCGCCTCACCCCGCGCGGGCACCAGGATCAGCCCAGCGCCGCTGAGCGAGACGACGACCGCGGCCGTTCCCAAGAGACGATTCAATTCCGCCGCGGCCGCGATCACCTCCTCGTCGGACTCCGCGCGCCGGCGCGTGGCTTCCGACAATTCCTTACGGTTCGGCTTGATCACCGTCGCGCCGCGATAGATCGAATAGTCGACCGCCTTGGGATCCACGATGATCGGGATCCCCGCCTTCCCGGCGGCGACGATGACTTCCCGGATGACCCGCGGCGTGAGCGCGCCCTTGGCGTAGTCGGAGAGCACGATGCTCGCGGCCCGCGGCAGCGCGGCGAGCGCGCGGTCGATCAGAGCCTTCTCGGCTCTGGCATTGAGGGCTTCCACCAGCTCCCAGTCGGCGCGCAGCAAATGCGACGAATGATGCTCGGAGACGAAGCGCACCTTGCGCGTGGTCGGCCGCGCCGGATCGACGACGAGATGCGGCTCGATCAAAGGCTCGGCGGCGAGCGCCCGCATCAGCGTGCGGCTGGCTTCGTCTTCGCCGACGACGCCGAGGAAGACGCAGCGCGCACCGAGCGCGGCGATGTTGCGGGCCACATTGCCCGCGCCGCCGACGCTGAGATCGTTGCGCGTCACCGCCAGGATCGGAGCCGGCGCCTCGGGCGAAATGCGCGACACCTCGCCGTAGACGAAATCGTCCAGCATCAAGTCGCCGATGCAGACGATGGTCTGCTCGGAGACGAGCTTGAGCGATTCCTCGAGATTGAACATGGCCCTTACCGCTGCGTTGTCCCGATCCTGCCCGCTCTACCGGTAGCGGTCGGCCTGGTTCAGGAACGACTTGACGTACCGGCTCACGCCCTCCTCGAGCGAAGCGAAGTCGGCGTTGTAACCTGCCCGGCGCAGGTTTTCGACTTTGGCCTGCGTGAAATATTGGTACTGGTCGCGCACCGCCGGCGGCATGTCGACATATTCGATCTTCGGCGCGCAGTCGAGCGCGTAGAAAAGCGCGCTGATCAGATCGCGGAAGCTGCGCGCCGTGCCGGTGCCGACGTTGAAGATCCCGGATACCGAGGGCGTATCGAGGAGCCAGCGCAGCACCGCGACCGCGTCGTCGACATAGATGAAATCGCGCTTCTGATCGCCGTCGCCGATGCCGTGGCGATGGGATTTGAACAGCCGTACGGGCTGGCCGGCCTTGGCCTCGTCGAAGCGCCTGGCGACGAGGCTCGCCATCTCGCCCTTGTGATACTCGTTCGGGCCGAACACGTTGAAAAATTTGAGGCCCACCCATTGCGGCGGGAGCTTGGCGCCCTTCGCGAAACGATCGGCGACCACCATGTCGAACAGATGCTTGCTGAAGCCGTAGAGGTTCATCGGCCGCAGCCGCTTCAGCGCCGCCGGCGACCAGTCGTCGTCGAAGCCCGCGGCACCGTCGCCATAGGTCGCCGCCGAGGATGCATAGATGAAGGGGGTGCGCGTCGCCGTGCACCAGTCGAGGAGCTCGAGCGAGAGGCGGAAATTGGTGGCGAGGACGAGGTCGCCGTCGGTCGCGGTCGTGTCGGAGATGGCGCCGAGATGCACGACGGCGTCGAGCTTGCGGTCATCGAGCCAGCCGGCCAATTCGAGCGGCGGCACGACGTCGGCCACCTGGCGCTTGCCGAGGTTGCGCCATTTGCCGGCGTCGCCGACGGCGTCATTGACCACGATATCGGTCAGCCCGGCCTCGTTAAGGCCGGCGACCAGATTGGACCCGATGAAACCGGCGCCGCCGGTGACCAACAGCATGGGTGACCGCCCCCCGCCTCCCCCGATCTTCTTTGCCCAAGCGCGCCCTGACGTGCAACTTTCGCGTAGGGCCACGGGCGAGCAGGCGTCCCGACGCACTGGACAGCCCCGGAGGGGCAAGCTAACGGCTTTCAGCCCGCTGCGGCCGACGCGGGCACGTAGAAATGAATGGTCGTTCGATTCATAGCGGCATGACGTACTCTTTCGGCTGGGAGAGGGCAAGGAGCGCTGCCTCACGGCGAAACTGATGGATGAATCGCCAATCCTGATCGTGCCTTACATGTGGATCGGCGACTTCGTACGCTGCCACAGCGTCGTGAGATTGCTGAGGCAACGATTTCCCGCCCGGCCGGTCGACGTGCTGACGACATCGATGGTCGCGCCCCTGCTCGATTACATGCCCGGCGTGCGCAAGGGTGTCGTCGCCGATCTGCCGCGGACGCGCCTCGCCTTGGCCCAGCAGCGCGCGCTCGCCGGCCGGCTGCGGGCGGAGCGGTACGGGCAAGTGCTGGTCATGCCGCGGACCTGGAAATCCGCGCTGGCGCCGTGGCTCGCCGGAATTCCGCGGCGCACCGGCTTCGTCGGCGAAGCCCGCCTCGGCCTGATCAACGATCTGCGGTTCGGCGAGCGCCGGCTCCCGCGCATGGTGGACCGCTGCGCGAGCCTCGCGCTGCCTCCCGACCGACC
>JBAUOM010000776.1:0-5038 GCA_049579765.1 Xanthobacteraceae bacterium | reverse complement strand
TCGCTGCGCAGCGCGTCGGCGCCGCGCAGGGCAGGGGGCACGTGGTCGCGGTCGATGTTCTCGACATGGCGCCGATCGCGGGCGTGGACTTCGTCCGGCTCGACTTTCTCGATGCGCGGGGGCCCGGCGAGATCAAGGCGCGGCTCGGCGGGCCGGCCGATGTGGTCCTCTCCGACATGGCGGCGAACGCGACCGGGCACGGCCGCACCGATCATCTCAAGATCATGGCGCTCGCGGAAGCCGCCGTAGAGTTCGCCCGCGCGACGCTCGCGCCCGGCGGCGCCTTTCTCTGCAAGATGCTGCAGGGGGGTACCGAGTCGACGCTGCTCGCCGCGCTCAAGCGGGATTTCGCCGCGGTGAAGCACGTCAAGCCTGAGGCGAGCAGGAGCGATTCCGCCGAGCTCTATCTGTTGGCGACCGGGTTCCGCGCGGTCACGGCGGCGCCTCACCCCATGCGCTGATCGGTTGCCTCCGTCGAGCCTGCGGTCGGCGCGGGGGTGCGCCGCGCCAGGTCGGCGCCGGCGTCGGCCGGCATGCGCACAAAGACGAAGAAGGCGCAGCCGGCGATGGCGCCGACCGCGAGGAACGCGGGCTGGAAATCGGCCGCGGTGATGGCGGAATGGCCGCGCACCCACAGGGTCAGGTCGACGGCGAGCGCGCCGATGGCGACCCCGACCGAGATCGAGACCTGCTGGGCGACCGCCACGAGCGAGGTCGCGCGGCTCATGCGGCGGTTGTCGACGTCGGCATAGGCGATGGTGTTGAGGCTGGTGAATTCGAGCGAGCGGAAGAAGCCGCCGACGATCAGCACGCCGACGATCCACGCGAACGGCACGCCTGGCGTGAACGTGGCGCAGGCGGCGACCAGCGCGGCGCTGACCAGCGCGTTGACCACCAGCACCCGACGGAACCCGAAATGCCGCAGAATGATCGGGATGACCGTCTTCATCCCCATGGCACCGACGACGTTCGACAGCGTGATCAGGCCCGACTGGAAGGCGGTGAGGCCGAAGCCGAGCTGGAGCAGGAGCGGCAGGAGGAAGGGCATCGCGCCGATGCCGGAGCGGTAGATGAACCCGCCGACCACGGCGGCGCGCATGGTCGGGATCTTGAGCAGCGCGAGATCGAGCACCGGCGCGGGGGTACGCCGGGCATGCCGGACATAGCCATAGGTGGCGGCAGCGCCGACGGCGATGAGCGCGACGACCACGCCGGTGGGCAGGAAATTGAGCCCGAGCAGGGAGCCGCCGAAGACGAGCCCGCCGATGCCGAGGCCGGCGAGCACGGCGCCGAGCGGATCGAACGGGTCCGGCGTCTCGGCCCGCACGTCCTCGATGAAGAGCGTCGCCAGCGCGATGCCGGCAAGCCCGATCGGGATATTGATGAGGAAGATCCAGTGCCAGGAAATGTAGGTGGTGATGAAGCCGCCCAGCGCCGGGCCGATCAGCGGCCCGATCAAGGCCGGCAGGGTGACCCAGACCATGGCGTTGATCAGCTCGCGCCGGTCGACGCTGCGCACGAGGATCAGGCGCGCGACCGGCGTCATCATCGCCCCGCCCATGCCCTCGATGATGCGGGCGACCACGAACTGCGACAGCGAGCTTGAGAACGCGCAGCCGATCGAGCCGACCATGAACACGGCGATGGCGGTCCGGAACACCGTGCGCGCGCCGAAGCGGTCGGCGGTCCAGCCGCTCACCGGGATGAATACCGCGAGCGAGAGCAGGTAGGAGGTGACCGCGAGCTTGAGCGTGAGCGGGCTGGTGCCGATATCGGCGGCGATCGCCGGCAGCGAGGTGGCGATGACGGTCGAGTCCATGTTCTCCATGAACAGGGCGACCGCCACGATCAGCGGTACGATGCGTTTTGCCGGCATGGGGGCAGGACCGTAAGGCGAAAATTCGCCAGGGCAAGCCGGCACAGGGAGGCGCAGCCCTGATCGCCGCGCATTGCCGGCCGTGACCACCGCGAGCGCTGCACGGAACACGGCTTTCCGCGAAGGGCCGCCGAGAGGCTAGGATTCGCCGGGGAGGCGTGCTATCGACCGGCGCCAACCCAGAACGGGCCGTCGAGTCGCGTGCGAGACTGCCGTTTCGCCGCCGAGCGGGCGCTATCCCCGGTCGCGACGGTACCGCCGATCAAGCCCCGCACCGCGGGCGACGGGAGTGGCGATGGACCAGAAATCCAACGGAAGCCTGCGCGAAGCGCTCACTTTCGACGACGTCCTGCTCAGGCCTGGCTGGTCCGACCTGCTCCCGTCCGACGCCGACATCCGCACCCGCATCACCCGCGAAATCCCGCTCAACATCCCGATCATCGCCTCGGCCATGGACACCGTGACCGAGGCGAAGATGGCGATCGCCATGGCGCAGGCCGGCGGGCTCGGCGTTATCCACCGCAATCTCGAGCCCGAGATGCAGGCGGCGCAGGTCCGCCAGGTCAAGAAGTTCGAATCCGGCATGGTGGTGAATCCGGTCACCATCGATCCCGGCTCAACGCTGGCCGACGCGCTGAAGTTGATGCAGGACCACGGCATTTCCGGCATTCCGGTGGTGGAGGGGGCCGGCAGCGGACGCGCCGGCAAGCTGGTCGGCATCCTGACCAATCGCGACGTGCGCTTCGCCACCGATCCGCGCCAGAAGGTGTCGGAGCTGATGACCAAGGAGGGGCTCATCACCGTTCACGAAGGCGTCGGGCAGGCGGAGGCCAAGCGCCTGCTCCACCAGCACCGCATCGAGAAGCTGCTCGTGGTCGATGGCCAATATCGCTGCGTCGGGCTGATCACGGTGAAGGACATCGAGAAGGCGGTCGCCAATCCGAACGCCTGCAAGGACGAGCAGGGACGCCTGCGTGTCGCCGCCGCCACCACCGTCGGCGACAAGGGTTACGACCGCACCGAGCGCCTGCTCGAGGCCGGCGTCGATCTCGTGGTGGTCGACACCGCCCACGGCCATTCCCGCGCCGTGCTCGAGGCCGTCAACCGCATCAAGCGCCTGTCGAACGCGGTACAGCTCGTCGCCGGCAATGTCGCCACCGCCGAGGGCGCCAAGGCCCTGATCGATGCCGGCGCCGACGCCATCAAGGTCGGCATCGGCCCGGGATCGATCTGCACCACCCGCGTCGTCGCCGGCGTCGGCGTGCCGCAGCTCACCGCCATCATGGACGCGGTCGAGGTCGCGCGCAAAAGCGCAACGCCGGTCATCGCCGACGGCGGCATCAAGTATTCCGGCGACCTCGCCAAGGCGCTGGCGGCGGGCGCCGACTGCGCCATGGTGGGCTCGCTGCTCGCCGGCACCGACGAGACGCCGGGCGAGGTGTTCCTCTATCAGGGCCGCTCCTACAAGACCTATCGCGGCATGGGGTCGGTAGGCGCCATGGCGCGCGGCTCGGCCGACCGCTACTTCCAGCAGGACATCAAGGATACTCTCAAGCTCGTGCCCGAGGGGGTGGAAGGCCAGGTCGCCTACAAGGGCGCGGTGGCGACCGTGCTGCACCAGCTCGCCGGCGGCCTACGCGCCGCCATGGGCTATGTCGGCGCGAAGAACCTTGAGGAGCTGCACGCGAAGGCCCAATTCGTGCGCGTCTCGGCGGCCGGCATGCGCGAGAGTCACGTGCACGACGTGACCATCACGCGCGAAAGCCCGAATTATCCGTCGCGGACATAGTCCCTTCGGGAAGAAGGGTACCGCCGAGCGCGGCGGGGGCGCGCGCAGCTCGGGACCGAACATCGTGACCACAAGACCATCGCTCGATCCGTTCGCCGAGGTGCGCCAGCAGACGGTGCGCCACCGCGCCCGGCACGGCTGCGGGACCTATCCGTTCGAGGACGGCGCCATCCTCGGGGTGATCGCCGCCGCGGTCGCGCCCAAGCGCGTGCTCGAGCTCGGTTGCGCGCTGGGCTATACCGCGCTCTGGTTTGCCCGCGGGGCGAAGGAGGCGACGATCGACACCGTCGAGCTCGACCCCGAGCACGTGCGGCTGGCACGCGAAAATTTCTCCGCCTTCGGCGTCGCCGATCGCGTCACCGTGTATCACGGCGATTTCGCCGACGTGCTGCCCAAGCTCGTCCCCGGCTACGATCTCGCCTTCTTCGACGGATTCAGCCCGACGCCCGATTACCTGCGCGCCTTCCAGCGGCTCATCCGTGCGCGCGGCGTGCTGATCAGCTCGAACCTGCATTTCCGCGACGCCGAGGCCCGCGCCTATCGCGAGCTTCTGTTCGCCGGCGGTGCCTGGCTCACCGCCGCCATCGCCGACGGCGATACCGCGATGAGCGTGCGGCTCTAGTGTTCCGATTCCGAAGTTCGCATCATTAAGCGGCACCCTCGTTTGCGAACTTCGGAATCGAAGGACACTAGCAACTTATTAATCTAGTGTGGCTTTGGTTCAGAAGTCCGCATTTCGGACTCCCCGCGAGAATGATGCGGACTTCTGAACCGCCACACTAGCCGGCGTTGCTTTCCGCGCGGCGGGCGACCAAGTTAGCCGCGCCGTCGGGCGAGGAAATCCCCATGTCGATTCAGGCCGTGCTGCTGCCGCTGTTCGTCGAGGTCGCGCTGACCTTCGTGCTGCTCTATTGGATGGCCTATCGACGCACGAGCGCGCTGCAGGCCGGCGAGGTCAGGCTGCGCGACATTGCCTTGCGCGAGCCGAACTGGCCGGCGCAGGCAACCCAAGTCGGCAATGCGTTCCATAACCAGCTGGAACTGCCGGTTCTCTTCTACGTGCTGACCATCCTCGCCTGGATCACCCGTCACGCCGACCTCCTGTTCGTCGTGATGGCGTGGATATTCGTCGTGCTGCGGTTCGCCCAGGCCTACATCCACGTTACCGATAACGACGTCCGCCGGCGCGGCCTGGCCTTCATCGTGGGCGCGATCGTGCTGACGATCATGTGGGCGATCTTCATGATCCGCATCCTGCTCGGCATCTGATGACGCCGGCCGCCCGCCTCTCCGCCGCCATCGAGGTCGTCGCCGACATCGAGGCGCGGCGGCGGCCGGCGGCCGATGCGCTCAAGGACTGGGGCCTCTCGCAC
>JBAUOM010000775.1:0-6606 GCA_049579765.1 Xanthobacteraceae bacterium | reverse complement strand
GCATCAGCGAGAAGTCCGGATTCACCTTGAGAAGCTCGGCCCATGCCGCGCGTGCCTCTTGCGCACGCCCGAGATGGCCGTAGCAGGATGCCAGCAGCATGCGGCTGGCGTCGGTGTCGGGATTGCGTGCGATGCGGTCGAGGAGCTGTCGGGCGGCGGCCTCGTAGTGTCCCAGGCTGAAATTCGCCTGCGCCAGGAAGTGCAGCACCATGTTCGGATAGAGCGGGTCGAGCCGCATCGCCATCGCGAAAGGCTCCAGCGCCTCGCCCGCCCGGCCGGCATACATCAGCGTCAGTCCGGTCGCGGCATGGCCCTGGGCAAAATTGGGATCGAGGGCGATCATGCGGCGACCCTCCGCGAGCGCTCCGTCATGATCACGCCGCCACAGCAACACGCTGCCGAGCGCCATGTGGCTCACCGGCTCCTGATCGTTCAATTCGACCGCGCGGCGTGCCCATCTCTCCGCCTCGTCGAGCGCCTGCGACGGATCGGGCGCCCAACCGCTCACGTAGTCCGAAATCGCGGCAAGCGCCAACCCCGCATGCGGGGCGGCAAAATTCAGATCGATCTCGATCGCGCGGCGATACATCGTCCGGGCTTGCACGATCGACTCGCGAGTGCCGCGCGTGAGCAACGCGCGGGCACGCAGCCAGGTCTCGTACGCCTCCACGTTGCCGGTGCCGTGTCGGCGCAGCCGCTGCTCCTCGCCCTGCGTCAGCGTGACCGCCAGCGTGCCGACGATCTTCGCCACCACTTCGTCCTGCGTCGAGAAAATGTCCGTGAGATCGCGATCGAACCGCTCGGCCCAGAGATGCCCGCCGCTGGCGGCATCGATGAGCTGCGCCGTGATGCGTACGCGATTGCCGGCCTTGCGGGTGCTGCCCTCGAGCACGAAGCGCACCCCCAGGTCGCGGCCGATCTCCTGGACTTTGACGGACCTGCCCTTGTAGGCGAAGGAGGAGTTGCGCGCGATGACGAACAGACCCGAAAGCTTCGAAAGGTCGGTGATCAGGTCTTCGGTGATGCCGTCGCTGAAATATTCCTGCTCCGGATCGCCGCTCATGTTCTGGAACGGCAGGACTGCAATCGATGGTTTGTCGGGCAGCGCGAGCGTCGTGCGTCTGGGAGCACCATCGAGGCGGATGCCGTAGACCCGCACCGGCTCCGCGATGTTCTTCAGCTGCCGGTCGCCGAGATCCTCGTAAGCAAGACCTATTCTCGCGCGGATTTCCTCATGCACCTTGCCGGAAACGCAGATACCACCCGGTTCCGCAATTCCCTCCAGCCGCGCGGCGACGTTGACGCCATCGCCGAAGATTCGATCATTATCGTAGATCACGTCGCCGAGGTTGATGCCGATACGAAACTCCATCCGCCGCTCGGGCTCGATCGCGGCATTGCGTTCGACCATTGTGCGCTGAATGGCGACGGCGCACTCGACTGCGTTCAACACGCTCGGGAATTCGGCCAATATGCCGTCTCCCGCCGTATCGATGACGCGTCCGCCGAACTCGCCCACCATCGGCAGCACAACCGCCTGGTGGCCCCTGAGGTCGCGCACCGTGCGCGCTTCGTCGGAGCCCATCAAGGCGCTATAGCCGGCGATATCCGCGGCCAGGATGGCTGCAAGCCTGCGCGACTGACTCATGGCCGTCCCTCCGGATCCTGCAAGCCGGCCTTCCGAACAAGTGTGGGAGATAGAGATATAGATTGCGGGCGCGAAAGATACCACGCCCGTCACCGCGCTCTGGGATGTTGAAACGGCGTCAGAGGGGAGAATTGCAGTCTGTCATCCGGCGCCGCGCCGGCAGCTGCCCCGATTGCGGACGCAAGTTCAAGGCCTCGGCATGTGCGGCATTGTGCCAAGCGGGCGAGGGTCGTGTCATGCGCAACGACGGTCCGCGACGACCGTGGCCGTCTCGGGATGGCTCGCTGCTCGGCTGTCGGGCTATTGCGCGAGCGGGGACGGATTATCGCGCGGCGGATCGATCCCGAACGAGGCGGCGGTCAGGCAGGTCATTGAAAAGCTGCCGGTCGCCGCCACTAGCGCCACCAGGCCCTCCAGCCCCATCGTCTTTTCGGCGGCGGCATAGCTTTCGTCGCCGAGGCCCTTGTTGGCGAGGAGCTCGCTCGCCACGGCAAAGCAGGTCCGCTCGCGCGCGTCGGCGAGGCTAGGCGTCTTGCGCGCGTTGATCGCGTCGATAACCGCCTGGTCGATGCCGACGGCAAGCGAGCGGCGCACCTGCGCGAACCAGGGATACCGGGCATTCCAGTGCCGGGCGACGACGAGGTTCACGATCTGCTGCTCGCGGCGCGACAGCGGTCCGGACGACAGGGAGTCTCTGAGGTTCTGGCACGCCTCGAACAATTTCGGCAGCCGGATGTAGGCAAGGTACGGCCCACCCACGATACCGCTGGATTGCTTGGCCGCGTCGTAGACGCGCGCCTGCTCGGCGTTCATGTCGGCGCGGTCGATGATGGCGATGCGCGTCATGCGATATCCTCCGTCCCCTGGCTTTCATTCGCAAGCGCGAGGCTATCATCGACCGGCCGATCGCGCGAGCCGCAACTCGCTACTGTCGCAAGCAAATTCACACGGTCGTAACGGAGGGCGATCATGCTCCTGAACTCAACGACCTCATCGGGCCCGGCGTTGCCCTAGTCGCAGTGGCCGTCGGCCTTTGGCAGTACCGATACACGTCCCAGAACGAATTCATCAAACCCGTGCGCGAGGCACAGCTGAAGCTGTATCAAGACGCATCGTCGGCAGCCGCCCAGATCGCCACGCTCCGACGCGGCACGCCCGAATGGACGAGCAGCTATCGGGAATTCTTGCGGCTGTATTTCGGGCCATTGGCGATCGTGGAAGATTTCGAGCACGCTCCCGGACAGGGCGAAAAGCGCCTCACGGTCGAGGACGCCATGGTCATCTTCAAGTCTTGCCTCGATGACGAGAAGCGCTGCGAAGAGCTAGGCGGCGGCCTTGTCGGGCTGAGCCTTGCGCTTGCGCATACCTGCCGGGAATCGCTGGGCCGGTCGTGGGGATACCAAGTGAAGCAGTTGGAAGGCGACTATCAGCAGCTTCCCCTGGGTTACCGCAACAAAGTCTGGGAAAGGCAACGCCAACGAAAAGAGGACCCCGGTACTCCCGGCTACACCGACCCTCCCTGACGATTGCGCAAGCACGGGTTTGCGGTCACCCCCCGCCGGGGCGTATTGCTCTTGCCACCGGCGCGTCGGCTTTTTCCGCGGTGCGGCGCCCGGCGTCGCCGGAAGCGAGCTTTCCGGGCGGGTTCCTCCAGGGCCGTCAGGACCTTGGCCGATGTCGAGGGACAAAATAAGCAGGCGCGACCTTTCGCCGGTGTGCCAAGCCTCGGCCGAGGGATAGACTGTAAATGTCTAGACAGCGGGGGTACCGACATGCTCACCCGTCGTCACTTGATCGCCTTGTCGGCCGCGCAGGCATTCGCACCGAACCTCTTCATCCGGGAGGGGCGCGCGCAAGCGCCGAAGGCCGACTTCCCGAACAAGCCCGTGCGCATCATCGTGCCGGTCGCCGCCGGCGGCCCGACCGATATCGTCGCGCGCATGCTCGCCGAAAAGCTTTCGAAGAGGTGGGGTCAACAGGTCGTCATCGAGAACAAGGGCGGCGCCGGCACCAATATCGGCAACGAATACGCGGCCAAGTCCGATCCCGACGGCTACACGGTCCTTTTCGCCACCGCGTCGCTGGCGGTGAACACCAGCCTCTACCGCTCGCTGAGCTACGATCCGATCGCGGATTTTGCGCCGGTCTCGCTGGTCACCCAGCTCGCCTATTTCGTGTTCGTGCCGAACTCCTCGCCGGCTCATTCGATGAAGGAGTTCATCGACTACGCCAAGTCCCGTCCCGGCAAGCTCACGATGGCATCGCCCGGCACCGGCAGCGCGCCGTTCCTGGCCGAGATGCTGTTCCTGCAGATGGCCGGCCTCACGATGACGCACGTACCCTATCGCGGCGCTTCGCCCGCCTTCGCGGACCTCATCCCGGGTCGCGTGGACTGCTATTTCGGCAGCGGCGCGTTGCTGTCCTACTCGCGGTCAGGAGAGGTTCGCGTCCTGGCGACCAGCGGACCGAAGCGAGACGCGGCAGCCCCGGATGTGCCGACCATCGCCGAAGCGGGCGTGCCGGGCTACGACGTGACGGCGTGGCAGGCGCTGTTCGTTCCGGCCAAGACGCCGCCCGAGATCGTCCACAAGATCAGCGCCGATACCAACACGGCGCTCTCCGACCCGGCGATCAAGGACAAGCTGGCAAAAACCGGGTATTTGGCCGAGGGCTCGTCGCCCGAACAGCTCGAAAAGCTGCTCAAAGCGGAAATCGCCAAATGGAGCGCCGTCATCAAGTCGGTCGGCATCAAGATCGATTAGAGCGCGTAGTCCGATTGCGTCCGCAATCTCCGTCCGCCGTTCCTTCAAATCACGTGCTTCCTCCCCAGTCCGCTTCGCGTCGTCCTCAAAATCGGGTCTTGGCTGGAGTCCTCGCGATCAGTCGATGAAATCGACCTTGGTCCCCTTGCGGACCATTTTCCCCAGCGCCTGCGCATCCCAATTGGTGAGGCGGACGCATCCGTGCGAATGGGTCTTGCCGATATTCTGGGGCTCCGGGGTGCCGTGGATGCCGAAGCCGTCGCCGAGATCGATCCAGGTGTTGCCGACCGGATTGTTGGGGCCGGGAGCGATGGTGAACGGCTTCTGCGTCTTGACCCCCTTGAAGGCGAGCTTGGGAGTGTAATGGTAGGTCGGATTCTCCGCGACGGAACGAATGGTCAGCGTCCCGCTGGGGGCGGGCCGCTCCTCGCTGCCGACCGACGCTGGATAGAAGTTGACCAGCTTTCCGTCGCCGTCCAGGGCGCGAACGGTCTTTTTGGATTTGTCCACCACGACCTTTGCGACCTTCGCTTGCGACGGCTTCTTGGCGACGTTCGGCACCATGAGCTTGGTGCCGGCGGTGTCGAACGACGCCTTGGGATTGAGCCTCGCCAGCAAGGCAGGATCGATATGGAATTTTTCGGCGATCAGCTCGCGCGGATTCGTAAAGTTGAGGGTCTTCAGCTCCGCTTTTTTCTCCAGCGACGACGGAACGGTCTTGTTGAAGGGGCCCTTCACGTCCGCCGGCTGGATTTCATACTCGACGATAACCGGGTCGGCGGATGTCGCCGTCAGGCGCTCCCAGGTTTGCGGGTCGAGGCTGCCGCTCGGCGTGATGCCGTTGGCGTCCTGAAACGCGGCGATCGCCTTGGTAGAATTGACGTCGATCTTGCCGTCGATCTGGCCGGGCGAGAAGCCGGCGCGATCGAGCAATACCTCGGCCTTGATCATTGCGGCCGCGCTGGGAGGGGGAGCGCGTTTCTGGCCGGACGGCGCCGGCAGCTGGGCGGCATTGACGGCTTGCGCATCGAGCGCCGGGGCGGCACTTGCCTTGGCGCTCGCCTTCGTGCTCGCCCTGGCGTCCGCCGCACCCGATAGCGTCAGCACCGCGCCGACGCAGATGAGAGCTGCCGCCAAGGATCTCCCGACATGTTTGCCTATCGACGAAGGGCCGCTCCCCACGCTGCCGGTGCGCCTCCCCCGGGGCGTGCAATTGCTGTTCTCGGCGCCCGGAACGACGCCACTGAGGACGACATCGAGCATTCCCATTGTCAGCTCCTGGTCTGGTCGAAGGGGATCGGCCGCGCGCGCACTTGCCCGAAAGGCTTGCGCCGCCGCGGCGGCGTGCCCAAGCGGCCACGCCGCGGCGCAGCGCAATGCAGGGGCGCCGCGTCATATCGGACAGTCTCGGGATGGACCTGAGTTTTTCCTTGAATCGACGTGAGGCAATACCTTTTTCAATCTACCTGATCGCAACCCTGTCGCCTAGGCCCAGGACCCGCAATGCGTCATCGGGCCCCTCTGCGATGTCCGCGTGGCGCGCGACCATTCATTCCTGCCGCACAATCCCGTCAACCTTCCGGCGGCACCGGGCATGGCTGACGGTCGTCGCCGATCGCGACATAGGTGAAGATGCCCTCGGTGACCGCGATGTACTCCTCGCCGGTGCCGCGGCGCGCCCAGCTCTCGACCTTCACCGTGATCGACGTCCTCCCGACCTTGACGATCTCGGCGTAGCAGCTCACCTCGTCGCCGATGAAGACCGGCCGGTGAAAGGCCATGGCGGTGATCGCGATGGTGACGGTGCGGCCTTTCGCCCGCCGCGTCGCCGCGGTGCCGCCCGCGAGATCCATCTGCGACAAGAGCCAGCCGCCGAAAATGTCGCCGTGCGGATTGGCGTCGGCGGGCATGGCGATGGCGCGCAACGCCGGCTCCGCGCGGGGCGGCTCACCGGAGGTCTCGGAGGCGTGCATGGCGGTCTTTCCGTCGGGACGATTGTTGTGGCGGCGGGGGCTGCTATCGTAGCAGCGGGGAAACGATGACGAAAAGCACAAGCAGCGCCGGCATAGGCCGGCCCGTCGCACGCAAGGAGGACGCCCGGCTCGTGACCGGGCAAGGCCGCTTCAGCGACGACCTCAACCTGGCCGGACAGGCCTATGCCGTCATGGTGCGCTCGCCGCACGCCCACGCGCGCAT
>JBAUOM010000774.1:0-2569 GCA_049579765.1 Xanthobacteraceae bacterium | reverse complement strand
GTCGAGCCCTTGGCGCGGCCCGCCGAAGGCCGCGACCAGCTCGCGCGGAAGCACGACGTCCTCGAGCGTGACGTCCACCTGCAGCGAACTGTTGCCGAACAGCATATTGACGAGCTGGCCGGGATCGCGCCCGACGGTTTCGACGGCGAGCGAGATGCGCACCTCGAACAACCCGCGCTGCCGCTCGGTGATGGCTTCGACCCGGCCGACGATCTGCGAGCGCACGAAATCGTCGGTGATCGCCGCGAGCGGCATTTCCACGCTCTGCTCGACGGCGATGGCGCGCGCGCGCGCCTCGATCGATTGCGCGTCGGAGCGCACGTGATAGACGGCTTGCAGACGAGCCGGCACAGGGGTCTCACCAGCGCTCGCTGATCGGGGCGCCGCCCAGCGCCTCGAC
Source organism: Xanthobacteraceae bacterium (assembly GCA_049579765.1). Taxonomy (GTDB): domain Bacteria; phylum Pseudomonadota; class Alphaproteobacteria; order Rhizobiales; family Xanthobacteraceae; genus VAZQ01. The sequence goes on along the minus strand of JBAUOM010000774.1, from coordinate 2,169 downwards.
GATGCGTGCGCGCGTCGAGGCGGTCGTGTCGTTGGGCAGCGCGTCGAGGGCGAAGAAGCCGTGCTCCCTGATCTCGTGGTCGGGCACCGGCGCCGCCGTCTGGCGGAACGCGCGCACGACGAACAGCGCGACATGGTCGCGCTGCGACGCGCGGTCGTTGAAGAACACCCCATGCAATCGCGGCGCGCCGGTGAGCTCGACATTGCCCTCCTCGCGCAGCTCGCGCGCGAGCGCCTGCGTCAGCGTCTCGCCGGCCTCCACCCCCCCGCCGGGCAAATGCCAGCCGCTGACATAGCTGTGCTTGACCAGGAAAATGCGCCCCTCCTCGTCGATCACCAGCGCGCGCACGCCGAGCGTCATCGCGCGCGCAAAGCGCCAATAGACGTGCATGAGGCGCCGCAGCGCGGGTTCGAGCGCGCGGCGCGTCCGATCGAGGCCGACCCCTTGCATGCCCGTTTGCCGCTCCGGCTTCCCCGCCAGTGAGGCCAATCGCGTCCGGCTTGTCAAAAAGCCCGGCTTGGCTATTTAGAAGAGTTCTAATATAGAAATGTCTTCGAGTATCGGGGCTCCCGTGAAACGCTTCGCCGACCTCACCGAGCAGGAAATCCTCGCGCTGGCGATCTCCAACGAGGAGGAGGACAGCCGCATCTATCGCGGCTTCGCCGAAGGGCTGCGCGGGAAATATCCCGCGTCCGCCAAGGTCTTCGACCAGATGGCGGAGGAGGAGGTGCGCCATCGCTCGATGCTGTTCGACCTCTACCGGACGAAATTCGGCGAATACCTGCCGCTGATCCGCCGCCAGGACGTCAAGGGGTTCATACACAAGCAGCCGCTCTGGCTGATGCAGCCGCTCAACCTCGACGAGGTGCGCAAGTTCGCCGAGAACATGGAATACGAGGCGGCGCGGTTCTACCGGCGCGCCACGGAGACGACGCGCGACGCCTCGGTGCGTCAGCTCCTTCTCGAGCTTGCCGAGGCCGAGGCGGAGCACGAGAGCCTGGCCCATAAGCTCGGCCAGCAGATCCTCACCCCCAGCGCCCGCGCCCAGGAGGATGAGACCGCGCGGCGCATGTTCGTGCTGCAATACGTGCAGCCCGGCCTCGCCGGCCTGATGGACGGCTCGGTCTCGACCTTGGCGCCGCTGTTCGCCGCCGCCTTCGCCACCCACAGCACCTGGGAGACGTTCCTGGTCGGGCTCGCCGCGTCGGTGGGGGCGGGCATTTCCATGGGTTTCGCCGAGGCGCTCTCCGACGACGGCTCGCTCACCGGGCGCGGGGCGCCGGTCGTGCGCGGCGTGGTGTGCGGGGTGATGACCGCGATCGGCGGGCTCGGCCACACCTTGCCTTATCTCATTCCCAATTTCTGGACCGCGACCGCGCTCGCCATCGCCGTGGTCGTGGTCGAGCTGGCGGCGATCTCCTACATCCGCCACCGCTTCATGGATACGCCGTTCCTGGCGGCGACCTTTCAGGTCATCGTCGGCGGCGCGCTCGTTTTCGTCGCCGGGATTCTGATCGGCAGCTCGTGACGCTGCGCATCGCCTGAGCCGCAGCTGGTAGCCCGGATTGAGCGCAGCGAAATCCGGGGACGCCTTTGCGTGTGCCATCCCCGCATTCCGCTGCGCTCCATGCGGGCTACGATCCCGATTTGCGTTCCCCTACTATGCGTCCCCGATGTTCGTGCTCGCGCACCTGTCCGACCCGCATCTCGGCCCGCTGCCGGCAGCGCGCCTGCGCGAGCTCCTGGGCAAGCGCGCCACCGGCTTGCTCAACTGGCGGCGCAAGCGCCACCTGGTCCATCGCGCCGACGCGCTCGCGCGCGTCGTGGCCGATCTCAAGGCGCAGGGGTCGGACCACGTCGCGGTGACCGGCGACCTCGTCAACATCTCGCTGGCCGCCGAATACCCGCCGGCGCGCGCCTGGCTCGCATCCCTCGGGTCGCCCCGCAACGTCACCCTGGTGCCGGGCAATCACGACGTCTATGTGCGCGCCGCCCTGCAGTATCCGCGCCTGCACTGGGGCGACTACATGCGCGCGGACGACGACGATCCCGCGGCGGGCGCGGCGGCGTTCCCGTTCGTGCGCCGGCGCGGCCCGCTGGCGTTGATCGGACTGTCGAGCGCGGTCCCGACCAGCCCCTTCCTGGCGACCGGGCAGCTCGGCGCCGCCC
>JBAUOM010000773.1:0-1623 GCA_049579765.1 Xanthobacteraceae bacterium | reverse complement strand
TCTTCAACAAGATCAAGCATTTTCGCCGCATCGCCACCCGCTACGAGAAGACTGCGCTCTCGTTCGCATCCATGCTATTCCTCGTCGGCGCCATGATCTGGCTCCGGTGAATGTCAACAGGACCTAGAGTGACATTTAATGTGGGCAGCGGAGACACCGTCATGAGCCATGCATGGAGCGCCCTGCGCCTTGCGCGCATTCCGGTAGTGGTCGCGTGCCTCGGCCTGCTGGTTGCGGGCTGCGGGGTCAACAACATTCCGACCTATCAGGAGAATGCCAAGGCGAAGTGGTCGGACGTGCTCAATCAGTATCAGCGCCGCGCCGATCTCATTCCCAACCTGGTCGAGACCGTGAAGGGGTATGCCGCGCAGGAGCGCCAGGTGCTGGAGGAAGTGACCAATGCCCGCGCGCGCGCCACCCAGGTGCAGATTCCCGCCGACATCGTCAACAACCCGGAAGCGTTCAAGCGCTTCCAGGAGGCGCAGGCGCAGCTCACCGGCGCGCTCGGGCGGCTGCTCGCGGTCTCGGAGCGCTATCCCGATCTCAAGTCGAACCAGAACTTCCTCGCGCTGCAGTCGCAGCTCGAGGGCACGGAGAACCGCATCGCCGTCGCGCGGCGCGACTACATCGACGCGGTACGGCAGTACAATACGGAGCTGCGCACGTTCCCGGGCGTGCTCTGGGCCTCCACGCTCTACCGCAGCGACAAGCCGATGGAGACGTTCACGGTCGCCGAGGACGTGACCAAGCCGCCGCAGGTCAAGTTCTGACCGCGTAAGATGCGCATTGCGAGCGAGCGTCGAGTGCGTGCGTTTGCCGCCCGGCCGGTGCGCCTGGCGTCGATTGCCTTCCTGACGCTCCTCTTTCTTTTTCCCGCGCTCGCGCTCGACTTCCCCGCGCTGACCGGCCGCGTCGTGGACGAGGCCGGCATTCTCGATCCGGCCACGCGCACGGCGCTCACCGACAAGCTCGCCGCGCTCGAGGCCAAGACCAGCGACCAGCTGGTGGTGGTGACGCTGAAATCGCTGCAGGGCACCTCGATCGAGGATTTCGGCGTCGAGCTCGGCCGCCGCTGGCGGATCGGGCAGGCCGGCAAGAACAACGGCGTGCTGCTGATCGTGGCGCCGAGCGAGCGCAAGGTGCGCATCGAGGTGGGCTACGGGCTCGAAGGCGCGCTCACCGACGCGGTGTCGCGGCTGATCATCGAGAACGCGATCACCCCGCGCTTTCGCGCCGGCGACTTCGCCGGCGGCATCACCCGCGGCGTCGACGACATCGTCAGCGTGCTCACCGGCGACGCCGCCGAATGGCAGCAGCGCGCGGCCAAACGGCCGGAAGCCACCAACCCGTTGGGCTCGATCCTGGTCGTCATCCTGGTCATTCTCGTGTTCGGGCTGGTGTTCTTCATGCTCGTCGGCGCCATTCCGCGCGACCGCGGCCGCTCGCGCGGCGGCTGGTCGAGCGGCGCCTCGCCCGGATCGGGCTCGTCCTGGTCCTCGGGCTCTTCCGGCGGGTTCTCCGGTGGCGGCGGCTTTTCGGGCGGCGGCGGCTCGTTCGGCGGCGGCGGCGCGTCGGGAAGCTGGTGAGGAATCTCGAAATGATCTCGCAGGCCGACAAAGCACG
>JBAUOM010000772.1:0-5037 GCA_049579765.1 Xanthobacteraceae bacterium | reverse complement strand
CATGCGCAAAGCCGAGAAATTTAGAGCGTATCCCGATTCGAGCTGATCGGGATACGCTCTAAAGTCGCGCCGTTCATCCCGCCCGTCGCCCCGTTTCCGCCCGAACCGGGGTTTACGTGGGTCCGGTCGCTGGAGTGGCCGGGTCGAACCCTTCGACCTCGGCGGGGAAGGGGGCAGTGCGTGTGGTCGGTACTCAAGTTCGCGGCGCGGGCCGCCACGTGGCGGACCACGTCCGATCCGCCGCGCGTCGGCTTGGCGACGCTCGTCGGCTGGACGTTGGTGCTCGGGGCGGTGCGTTGCGCGATCCAATACCTCGACGCGCAGCCGTCGCCGGCTTTCGCCCCTTACGGCCTCAACGCGCTGATTGCGTGGCTGGTCGTTGCGCTCGCGGTCGCGGCGTTCTTCGTGCGCCCGGCGGCGCGCGCGACCTTCCTTTCCGCCATGGTCGCGCTCTCGGTCGTGACCGAGGTCGTGCTCGCGGCGATCAGGCTCGCATTGGCGCTGGTCGTGCCGGCGCTGTCGCCGGCGGACGCGGTGCTGTGGTTCTTCCCGGCGCTGGGCGCGCACGGGCCCGGTCATTGGCTCGACACGACGCTCGAGATTTCGTTTTTCCTGGCGCCGGTGGTGTCGTGGATCGGCGGCCTGCTGGCGATCATCGCCAGCGTCGAACCCGACGCGCGGTTGCGATTGCTGGGGAAAGCGATTGCCCTCTGGCTCGCGCTGTTCGTCGCCAAGGGCCTGCTCCCGCTTAGCCCGGTCTTCGCCGGCCCTGCTTTCGAGCTCCGCAACGCCAACTGGTGGGAATACGCCCGCGCGGCCTATGCGGCGCGGCGCGAGCGCGCCGCCGACCCCGACCTCGGCGCCGCGCGGCTGCAGGATTTGCAGCCGGCGCTGCTGCAAAAGGCGGTGGCCCGGTTGGCGGCGCAGACCAAGGGGGCGATGGACATCTATGCGATCGGGCTCGCGGGCTGGTCGGAGCAGGACGTCTTCGCCAGGGAAGTGGACGGCGCCTTCGCGGCGCTCGAACGATCGCTGCCGATCAGGGATCGCACGCTGCGCCTGCTCAACAATCCCGCGACGGTCGAAACGGCGCCGCTGGCGAGCCGGCGAAATTTCGCCGCGGCGGTGCATGGGGCCGGGCAGGTGATGGACAAGGACGAGGATGTCTTGATCCTGTTCATGACCTCGCACGGGGGCAGCGGCGGCGTGGCGCTCCAGCTGCCGCGCGGCGGTGCCGCGGTGCTGAGCGCGCAGGAGGTCAAGGCCACGCTCGACCACGAGGGGATCAGGAACCGCGTCGTGATCGTGTCGGCTTGCTACGGCGGCGTGTTCGTCGAGCCGCTGGCGAACGACGATACCATCGTGCTGACCGCCGCCGATGCGCGCAGCGCCTCCTTCGGCTGCGCCCCCGGCCGCGACTGGACCTATTTCGGCGACGCCTTGTTCCGGCAGAGCCTGCGGCCGGGAACGGATTTCAAGCGCGCGTTCGATCACGCCCGCATCCTGATCCGCGGCTGGGAAATGATGGACCGCCTGCCGCCCTCCAACCCGCAAGGCTATTTCGGGTCGACGCTGGTGGCGAAGCTCGATCCCGCGTTCAGGGCCATGGCCGGCCCATGAGCGGGCCGGCCAAGCTCTCCGGGCGGCGCCCCAGGGTCCGGCGATCGCCGCGGCTTCAGGCGGCTTCTCCCGTAGATAACGGCAAACAGCCGCTTGGCGATCCACGCGGTGGATCAGGCCGGATCTTGGCCTGATGCCCATCCTCGGCGGGGCTCTTGCCACACGCGAATCGAGACGCGTCCAGCACGCGGTCGTGGCGACATCCGGCATCAGCCGGGGAACATGTGCTTGACGTACCGGATTGGTGTTAGATGCCCTGCGCGTGCAACGTTGCCGCAGTGCCGGGGGCTTGCCGCTGCCAAGGCGGCGGATCATTGTTGCCCGACGAGACAAAATGACAGGGAGGATTGCATGGTCCGAAGGCTTGGGAGGCTTGCGCTACTGATGACGCTTGCGGCCGTGCTGCCCGCTGCGGCGAACGAATACCCGGACAGGCCGATCCGGGCGATTGCGTCGCAGGGGCCCGGCGGCCTGAGCGACGTGTTCATGCGTGCGCTTGCCGACCAGCTCGGGCCGGAGATTGGCGCAAGCGTGGTGGTGGAAAACCGGGTCGGCGCGGCCGGCTCGATCGGAGCGCGCGCCTGCGCCGATTCCGAACCGGACGGCTACACGATCTGCATTCTCAACAACGAGTCGATGGTCATCAATCCACTCATCTTGAAGGGCCAGAACTTCGACCCGAAGACGAGCCTGACCCACGTCACCCGGCTGTTCTATCTGCAGCACGTGTTTGCGGTGAACGCCTCGCTGAACGTCAAGACGTTCGACGAGCTTGCGGCGCTGGCCAAGTCCAAGCCCAAGACGATGAACTACCTCACCCCTTCGTTGTCGAAGGTCGCGTTCATGGAAGCCTTCAACAAGAAGTACGGCATCGACTTCGTGCGCGTGCCGTTCAAAGGCGGCGGCGATGCCGTCAACAGCATGATGGCCGGCACGACGCCGGTCGCCATCTTCGGCATCGGCAATCTGATCCCGCTCATCCGCGCCGGAAAGGTCGTCGGCTTGGCGGTCGACGGCGACACGCGCTCACCCCTCGCCCCGGAGATCCCGACCTTCAAGGAGCTCGGCTACACCGTTCACGTCTGGGCGTCGTCCTTCGGCATGCATGTGCCGGCCGGCACGCCGAAGCCGATCGTCGACAAGCTGAACCAGGCGATTGTCAAGATCGCCTCCAACCCGGAATTTCAGAAGCGGCACATGTTCAACCGCGGGCTTACGCCGGTGCTCGACTCGCCCGAGCATTTCGCCAAGACGATTGAACTTGAAGCTGCCCTGGGCCGGGATGTCGTGAAGGCTTCGGGACTTTATCCGGACGTGAATTGACGCGGCGACGCTAAAGCATGATCCCGAAGAGTGTGCAGCGGTTTTCGGAAAAGATCACGCTCAGACAAGAAGCTGGACCGGGATGACGATTCGAAGAAAAGTCATCCCGATCTAGCCGAGGCCCGTCACCTTGTTCCAGGCAGCCGCGAAGTCGTTCACGAAGTTCTCCTTCGAGTCCGCGCGCACAGGACTCTGCGAGGCCCCTGAGAACTTGGACCGAGCACCTGTCGTCCGGGATGTCCCCGATAGCCGACATAGGGGTCCGGCGGTTCCTGTTTTGAAGCGGGCGGGTGGGGTTCGAGCGGCGCTCTCGTGCATCAGCCGACCCGGCCGTCGCGGTCGCGGCGCAGCACCCGGCCGGGGAGCGCGCCGCTGTGCACCGCATCCTCGACCACGACCGCGCCGTTGACGATCACCGTGGTGCGCTCGCCGCTCGGATACTGATGCGGGTCGGCATAGGTGGCGCGATCGCGAAAATCGGAGGGATCGAAGATCGTCACGTCGGCGCAAAATCCTTCCCGCAGCAGGCCGCGATCCTTCAGTTTCAGCGCCCGCGCCGTCGCCCCCGTCATCTTGTGCACGGCGAGCTCGAGCGGGATGAGCCCGAGCTCGCCGACGTAACGGCCGATGATGCGCGGGAACGTGCCGTAGAAGCGCGGATGCGGCAGGCCCTGGCTCACGGTGCCGGTGGTGGCGACGCAGTTGCCGTCGGAGCCGACGAGTGCGAGCGGCGAGGCCACGATGTCGCGGATATCGTCCTCCGAGATCGACGTGACCAGCACCCGGGTGGCGCCCTTGTCGGCCGCGAGGTAGTCGGCGACGGTATCGATGGGGTCTTCGCCGCGCTCGGCCGCCATCGCGCCGATGGTCTTTCCGGCATGCTGCGGCAGGTGCGGCGAGATCGAGATCTGCACGCAGTCCCACGATGGGATGCGGCCCCAGTTGTTGAGGCCGTCGCGGGCGATGTCGGCGCGGATGCGCGCGCGCGTCGGTTGCTGCGCCAGCCGCTCCAGCATTGCCGGGACGCCGCCCGCCTGCACCCATTGCGGCAGCAGGTTCTTGAGCGGGTTGCTGCCGGCGGCATAGGGATAGAAGTCGCAGTCGACGTCGAGGCCGCGCGCCTTGGCCGCCGCGATCATGTCGAGCGCGCGGGCGGCCTTGCCCCAATTGTCGGTGCCGGAGCACTTGAAGTGCACGATCTCGACGTGCACGCCGCAGGTCTCGGCGATGGCGATCGCTTCCGCGACCGCGTCGAGCACCTTGTTCGATTCGTCGCGAATGTGGGTGAAATAGCCGGCGTTGTAACGTTCGACCACGCGGCAGAGCGCGATCATCTCCTCGGGCCGCGCGTAGGACCCCGGCGCGGTGAACAGGCCCGATGAGAGCCCGAGCGCGCCGGCGTCGAGCGCTTCCTCGAGCAAGCCGATCATCCGCGCCAATTCGTCCGCGGTCGGCGGCCGCTCCGCCATGCCCATCACCATCAGCCGCAGCGTGTTGTGGCCAACCAGCATGCCGGCGTTCACCGCGGTCGCGGGGAAGCCGTCGAGGTAGCCGGCGAACGTCGTCTCGTTGAACGGCAGCCAGGGCGCGCTCGGGCTCAGATAGTCGCGCAGCAGCTCGACCTTGCCGGCGAGCGCCGGCGCGACCGAGAAACCGCAATGGCCGATGATCTCGGTGGTGACGCCCTGGCGCACCTTGCTCTCGGCCTTGGGATTGATCGGCAAGGTGAAGTCGGAATGGGTCTTGATGTCGATGAAGCCGGGCGCCACCGCGAGGCCGGCAGCGTCGATCACCGTGCCGGCCGCAGCGCCAAGATCCGCGCCGATCGCCGCGATGCGGCCGGCATGGATGGCGAGATCGCCGCGCATCGGCGCGGCGCCGCTGCCGTCGAGCAGAAGGCCGCCGCGGATCAGGATGTCGTGGGGCATGGCCATTCGGCCGTAGCAAACGCCGCCGGCTCGAGCAATCAGGCCTGCTTGCCGGCTCAGCACGCGCTCGGTGCGTGACCCGCGAACCGCCGCGACAGGCGGTCGATGTCGGCGGCGGCGAGCTTCGCCACCAGCGGCCCGCTCGGCTTAATCGGCCGGCCTGCGC
>JBAUOM010000771.1:0-7350 GCA_049579765.1 Xanthobacteraceae bacterium | reverse complement strand
CCGCTGCGCCTCGTCGTATTCGGCGGCAGCCAAGGCGCGCGCATCATGGCCGACATCGTGCCGGCCGCGGTGGAAAGGATCGAGCCTCATCTGCAAGCGCGCCTGTCGGTCGTGCAACAGGCACGCGAGGAGGATCTCCCCCGGGTGAAGGCCGGTTATGCGCGGGCGCAGGTCGCGGCCGAAGTCGCGCCGTTCTTCGCCGATCTTCCCGCGCGCATCGCGGCGAGCCATCTCGTCGTCGCGCGCTCGGGCGCCTCGACCGTGGCGGAGCTCGCGGCTATCGGACGCCCCGCCATCCTGGTGCCGCTGCCGCACGCGCTCGACCAGGATCAATCCGCCAATGCCGCAGTGCTGGCGAAGGCGGGCGGGGCGATACGGCTCCCGCAAGACGATTTCACCGCCGACCGGCTGGCGGCCGAGATCAGCGCGCTTGCCAGCGCGCCGCAAAAGCTCGTAGCAATGGCCGCCGCCGCTCGCTCGCAGGGCGCCGTCGATGCCGCCGAGCGGCTGGCCGATCTGGTGCTCGACACGATCCGGAGGGATCTGCGATGAAACTGCCGCGCGACATCGGTCCGATCCACTTCGTCGGCATCGGCGGCATCGGTATGAGCGGCATCGCCGAGGTGCTGATCAATCTCGGCTATACCGTGCAGGGCTCGGACGCATCCGACAGCGCCAACGTCAAACGCCTGCGCGACAAGGGCGCCAGCATTTCCATCGGTCATACCGCCGGCGCGCTCGGGGACGCCGAAGTGGTGGTGGTATCGACCGCGATCAAGCGTGACAACCCCGAGCTCATGGCCGCGCGGGCCAAGCGCCTGCCGGTCGTGCGCCGCGCCGAGATGTTGGCCGAGCTGATGCGGCTCAAGCGCTGCGTCGCGATTGGGGGGACCCACGGCAAGACCACGACCACGTCGCTGGTCGCTGCGCTGGTCGATGCCGGCGGCTTCGACCCGACCGTCATCAACGGCGGCATCATCAACGCCTACGGCACCAATGCGCGGCTCGGTGCCGGCGACTGGATGGTGGTGGAGGCCGACGAGTCCGACGGCACCTTTCTCAAGCTGCCGGCCGACGTCGCCATCGTCACCAATGTGGACCCCGAGCATCTCGATCATTTCAAGACCTTCGAGGCCGTGCAGGAGGCTTTTCGCGCTTTCGTGGAGAACGTGCCGTTCTACGGCTTCGCGGTGATGTGCACGGACCATCCGGTGGTGCAGCTCCTGGTCGGCCAGATCACCGACCGCCGCGTCATCACCTACGGCGAGAACCCACAGGCCGACGTGCGGCTCGTCGACCTCGACCACGCCGACGGACGTTCGCGCTTTTCGATCGTGTTCCGCGACCGCGCCGGCGAACTGGTGCACGAGATCGGCGGCCTGACGCTGCCGATGCCCGGCCGGCACAACGCGCTCAACGCCACGGCGGCGATCGCGGTCGCGCGCGAGCTCGGTATTTCCGACGACATGATCCGCAAGGCGCTGGAGAATTTCGGCGGCGTGCGGCGGCGTTTCACTCGCACCGGCGAGTGGAACGGCGTCCCCATCATCGACGATTACGGCCACCATCCCGTCGAAATCGCCGCCGTGCTGCGCGCCGCGCGCGAATCGAGCACGGGGCAGGTGATCGCCGTCGTCCAGCCGCACCGCTATACGCGGCTGGCTTCGCTGTTCGAGCAGTTCTCGACCTGCTTCAACGACGCCGACACGGTCATCGTCGCGCATGTCTATCCGGCGGGCGAGGCGCTCATCCCGGGCGCCGACCGCGATTCCCTGGTGCAGGGCTTGCGCGCGCACGGACATCGCCAGGTCATTCCGCTCGACGGCGCGCAGGACCTGGCGCGCATGGTCAAGCGGCTGGCGCGGCCGGGCGACATCGTGGTGTGCCTCGGCGCCGGCAATATCACGCAATGGGCCTATGCCTTGCCGGGCGAACTCGCCGCGCTCGGAGCGGTGGCGTGAGGGGAGCGGTGTCGGGCTCCGTGCGCACGTCGTGATGACCTTTCCGGACCTCGCTGCCGACCTGAAAGCGCGGCTGCCTGACTTGCGCGGGCGACTGATGGCAAACCAGCCGCTGGCGGAGCTCACCTGGTTTCGCGTCGGCGGGTCGGCGCAGGTTCTGTTCGTGCCGGAGGACGAGGCCGACCTCGCCTATCTCCTCGGACGGCTGCCGCCCGACATCCCCGTCACCGTCATCGGGCTGGGCTCCAACCTGATCGTGCGCGAGGGCGGCGTGCCGGGCGTGGTCATCCGTCTCGGCCGCGGCTTCGGCGAGGTGAAGGTCGAGGACGGCACCCGCATCCGCGCCGGCGCCGCGGTGCCGGACGTGAAGGTCAGCCGCACGGCGCAGGAGGCGGCGATCGCGGGGCTCGCCTTCTTCCGCGGCATTCCGGGCGCGGTCGGCGGGGCGCTGCGCATGAATGGTGGCGCCTATGGCCGCGAGACCAAGGACGCGCTGATCGAGGCGCGCGGCGTCGACCGGCGAGGCCGCGTGCACGTCTTGAGCAACACCGACATGCATTACACCTATCGCCATTGCGGCGCGCCCGACGACATCATCTTCACCCAGGCGCTGTTCGCGGGCGTCCCCGGCGATCCGGCCACGATCGCGACGGAGATGGAAAAAATCACCGAATCGCGCGAGGCGACGCAGCCGATCAAGAGCCGCACCGGCGGGTCGACCTTCAAGAACCCGCCGGGACAGAAGGCGTGGCAGCTGATCGACGCCGCAGGCTGTCGCGGCCTCAAGGTCGGGGACGCACAGGTCTCGGAGATGCACTGCAATTTCCTGATCAATCTCGGCGGCGCCAGCGCGACCGACATCGAGACGCTGGGCGAGACCGTGCGCGCGCGCGTGCGCGAGAATTCCGGCGTCGCGCTCGAATGGGAGATCAAGCGGATCGGCGTTCCGTAGCGCCGGCGCAAGCCGCCCTCGACGCCGCGGCCGATCTCGATTCTATTGCGCTGCGGGCGAATCAGCAGCGGTCGAGGACGGGGAAAGCAATGAGCAAGCACGTCGCCGTTCTGATGGGAGGCTGGTCCGCCGAGCGTGAGGTGTCGCTGCGCTCCGGCAGGGCCTGCGCCGAGGCGTTGGTGCGGCGCGGCTATCGCGTCACCCGCATCGACGTCGGGCGCGACATCGCCGCGGTGCTGGCCACGGTGAAGCCCGACGTCGCGCTCAATGTGTTGCACGGCCGGCCCGGGGAAGACGGCACGCTGCAAGGCATCCTCGAAATCCTCGCCATCCCCTATAGCCATTCGGGCGTGATGGCGTCGGCGGTGGCGATGCAGAAGGACATCGCCAAGGTGTTGTTTCGGGCCGCCGCCGTGCCGGTGCCCGAAGGCTTGGTGCTGCCGCGACTGGAGGCGGCCAAAGGCCACGTGCTGCCGCCGCCCTACGTGATCAAGCCGATCGCCGAGGGCTCGAGCGTGGGCGTCTTCATCGTGCGCGAGGATCACGCCCATCCGCCGCAGGAGCTCAACCGCGAGGACTGGCCCTATGGCGAGCGGGTCATCGTCGAGAAGTATATCGCCGGAAAGGAATTGACTTGCGCCGTCATGGGCGAGGAGGCGCTCGGCGTGATCGAGATCGTGCCGATGGTAAGATTTTACGATTACGAGGCAAAATACGCTCCCGGCGGCTCGAAACATCTGCTGCCGGCGCCGATTTCACCGTTTGTTTACCAAGAGGTCCGAAGACTAGCGTTGGCGGCGCATCGCGCGCTGGGTTGCCGGGGCGTGAGCCGCGCGGATTTCCGCTACGACGACCGCGTCGAGGACACGGGGGGACTTGTGTGTCTGGAAGTCAATACGCAACCCGGAATGACGGAAACGTCGCTCGTGCCGGAGCTGGCGGCGCATGTGGGCATCGCGTTCGACGAGCTTGTGCAATGGATGGTCGAGGACGCCTCGCTCAACCGCTGACGAGAATAGGTGATGGCGGCCGCAGCCCGCCGATCAGGCGGGCGTGCTCTCCGCGCCGGGACGGGATAGCGAAGCGATGAAGGCGAGGTCCCGCTTCACCCAGATCATGAACCACTGGTCGTGGCTGATCAATGTGCGGTGGCCACGCGGCGTGGGTGCGGCCGCCGCGGCACTGGTGATCCTTGCGAGCCTCGCCTATGGCGTCGTCAAGGGCGATCACGTTGCCGGCATCCTCGCGGCTGTGCGGGACGCGCGCGACGCGGGCGCCAATGCCGCCGGTTTCCGCATCGTGTCGGTCGTGCTCGCTGGCAATCATCACGTCACCCGCGAGCAAGTTCTCGCCACCGCCGGTATCAGCAGCACGACATCGCTGCTGTTTCTCGACGTTGAGCAGGCGCGCGAGCGCCTCAAGACCAATCCGTGGATCGCCGACGCCAGCGTGCTCAAGCTCTATCCCGGCGAGTTGCAGGTCGGCATCAAGGAACGCGAGGCCTTCGCGCTCTGGCAGAAGGACGGGGAGGTTTCCGTCATCGCCGACGATGGCACGGTGCTCGAGCCCTACGCGGCGCCTCACCTCATCCGCCTGCCGCTCGTCGTCGGTCGCGGCGCCGAGACGCGGGCGAAGGAGTTTCTCGCCCTGCTCGATCGCTATCCGGCGATGCGTGATTTTGTTCGCGCGTCGGTGCTGGTGGGCGAACGGCGCTGGAACCTGCGGCTCAAGAACGGCATCGACGTGCGGCTGCCCGAATCCGAGGTCGCACCCGCGCTCGAACGGTTGGTCGCGCTCGACCGCAAGAAGAACCTGATCACGCGCGATATCCTGGCGATCGATCTCAGGCTGCCCGATCGCGTGACCGTGCGTCTGTCGGATCCCGCGGCGCAAGCCCGCATCGATGCCGCCAAGGAGAAGCTGAAGAAGAAGGGCGGCAGCGCATGAGCGCCTTTCCGTTCGGCCTCACCCCGAAGATGAAGCCGCTGCCGCCCAACCGTTCGGTGCTGGTCGCGGTGCTCGACGTGGGCACCAGCAAAATCGCGTGCATGATCGGCCGCCTCAAGCCGCGTCCGTCGCAGGACGCGCTGCGCCTGCGCAGCCATTCCGTCGACGTGCTTGGATTCGGCCATACGGTCGCCCGCGGCATGAAAGCCGGCACCGTGATCGATCTCGCGGAAGCTGAAGTGGCGGTGCGGCAGTGCGCCGATCTCGCCGAACGCACGGCCAGGATGCAGCTCGAGTCGGTCATCGTCTCGGTCTCGGCCGGCCGTCCGACGAGCGAGCTGATCTCCGCGTCGATCGAGATCGCCGGCTCCGCCATCGGCGAGCGCGACATCGCCCGCGTGCTCGCCGCCGGCAGCCGCCATTCGGCGCAACCGGGCCGCGCCTGCCTGCACTCCCTGCCGATCGGCTACGTGCTCGACCGCACCGGCGGCATCCGCGATCCGCGCGGCATGCTCGCGCGCCAGTTCGGGATCGACATGCACGTGGTGACCGCCGACGTCTCGGCTGCGCGCAATCTGATGCTCGCCATCGAGCGTTGCCACCTCAATGTCGAGGCGATGGTGACGAGCCCTTACGTGGCCGCCCTCTCGGCGCTGGCCGATGACGAGGCCGATCTCGGCGCCGCGCTGATCGATATCGGTGCCGGCACCACCACCATCGCGGTCTTTTCCGGCGGACGCTTCGTGCATGCCGACGGCTTCGCGCTCGGCGGCGGGCACGTGACCATGGACCTCGCCCGCGGCCTCAACGCCCGTGTCGCCGACGCCGAGCGCATCAAGACGCTTTACGGCAGCGTGCTCACGGGGGCTTCCGACGAGCGCGATATGATCGCCGTGCCCCCGGTCGACAACGACGAACGCGAGGCGCCGCATTTCGTCTCGCGGGCGAAGGTCGCGAGAATCATCAAGCCGCGGGTCGAGGAAATCCTCGAAATGGTGCGCGACCGGTTGGCGGCGTCGCCGTTCCGGGCCGAGCCGCGCGGGCGCGTCGTGCTGACCGGGGGAGCGAGCCAGCTCACCGGGCTTCCCGACCTCGCCGCGCAAATTCTCGGCCGCCCGGTGCGGGTCGGCCGGCCGATCGGCATTTCGGGATTGCCCGAGGAAGCGAAGGGACCGGCATTCGCCGTTGCAACCGGACTGCTGGTCTACCCGCAGGCGGCACATCTCGAGCATTTTGAACCGCGACGAACGCGGCAGTCGGCGACAGGAGGCGGCTATATCGCACGGGTCGGACAATGGCTTCGCGAAAGCTTCTGACGACTCGATACGAAAGGCCCAGCGGGCAGCGGCGGACGGCCCGACCCGGCGGTGATTTCCGCGTATGAAGAGGCAAACATGAGCATCAATCTGAAGATCCCCGACGTCCGCGAGCTCAAGCCGCGGATCACCGTGTTCGGGACCGGCGGCGCGGGCGGCAACGCCGTCAACAACATGATCACCAGCGGGCTGCAGGGGGTCGACTTCGTCGTCGCCAACACCGACGCCCAGGCGCTCACCATGTCCAAGGCCGAGCGTATCATCCAGATGGGCGTAGCGGTCACCGAAGGCCTGGGCGCCGGCTCGCAGCCTGAGGTCGGGCGCGCGGCCGCCGAGGAGGCGATCGACGAGATCCGCGATCATCTGCAAGGCGCGCACATGGTGTTCGTGACCGCCGGCATGGGCGGCGGCACCGGAACCGGCGCCGCCCCGGTGGTGGCGCGTTGCGCGAAAGAGGCCGGCATCCTCACCGTCGGCGTAATCACCAAGCCGTTCCACTTCGAAGGCATGCGTCGGATGCGGGTCGCGGAAGCCGGCATCGCCGAACTGCAGAAGGTGGTTGATACGCTGCTGATCATTCCGAACCAGAACCTGTTCCGAGTGGCGAACGAGAAGACGACTTTTGCCGATGCCTTCGCCATGGCCGACCAGGTGCTCTATTCGGGTGTCGCCTGCATCACCGACCTCATGGTGAAGGAGGGCCTCATCAATCTCGACTTCGCCGACGTGCGCGCGGTCATGCGCGAGATGGGCAAGGCGATGATGGGCACCGGCGAAGCTTCGGGCGAGAAGCGCGCGCTCTCCGCGGCCGAAGCCGCGATCTCCAACCCGCTGATCGACGACGCCTCCATGAAGGGGGCAAGGGGACTCTTGATCTCGATCACCGGTGGCAAGGACCTCACGCTGTACGAGGTCGACGAGGCGGCGACCCGCATCCGCGAGGAGGTGGATCAGGATGCCAACATCATCGTGGGCGCGACTTTCGACGAAAGCCTCGAAGGGGTGATCCGCGTTTCGGTGGTGGCGACCGGCATCGACCATGCCGGCTTGCAGCGGCCGGCGACGCCGCCCGAGGCCCGGATCGCCGAGCTCACCCAGAAGCTGCGTGCCGACCAGATACGTGCCGAGCAGCAGCAGCGCGCCGCGCCCGAGCGCGTCGAGACGCGCGCCGGCC
>JBAUOM010000770.1:0-7320 GCA_049579765.1 Xanthobacteraceae bacterium | reverse complement strand
ATCTCTCGCCCTGGGACATGGCCGCCGGGATTGCATTGGTGCGCGAGGCCGGCGGCTTCGTCACCGATCTCGATGGACGCGATGAAATGCTCAAGACCGGCGGCATCCTGGTGGGCAACGAGGACATCCAGCGCGAACTGCTGAAGGTGCTGAAGCAGACGCGCGAGGTCGGCCCATCAGCCGTTCGGTCCACCCCGGCATGAGGCGATGACATTTTTCCAGCGGCACAGAAGGGGTTCAGGCGCCCTAAACAGAAACAAGTCCCGATCTTGCGCCCGGCCGCGCGCCGGTGCGCGCTCCGTTCCGGCTCGATCGGGGCGGCCAGCGTCGTCTTGCCGGCGGTGCTGGTTCTTCCTTCCGGCCCGCCCGTGCCTTATTGTAAGTCGAACAGGGCGCTGATCCCATTGCCATGGCGCAAGACATCGACCCATTCAAGCTTACCTCGCCCCGGATCTTTCTCGTCCGGATGGTGGTGTTCCTGACGCTGTGCGCCCTTCTCGTCATCGTGCTCTACAAGCAGATCTGGGCCGCGTTTCTCGCCAATCCCGGGCTCAACGCGTTGATCATCGGCGTCCTCGTCGTCGGCATCGCGCTGGCCTTCCGGCAGGTCGTCCGCCTGTTCCCTGAGATCGAATGGGTGAACGGCTTCCGGCTCGCCGATCCCGGTCTCGCCGTCGAGCGCCCGCCGGTCCTGCTCGCGCCGATGGCGGCGCTCCTGCGCGATCGGGTCGGCCGCATGGCGATCTCCGCGCAGATGATGCGCGGCATTCTCGATTCGATCGCCGCCCGCTTGGACGAAGCCCGCGACATGTCGCGCTACATGACCGGCCTTCTCGTCTTCCTCGGACTGCTCGGCACGTTCTGGGGGCTGATCGAGACTGTGAGCTCGGTCGGGAACGTGATCAATACCCTCAAGCCCGGCGGCGATGCGGCCTCCATTTTCGACTCGCTCAAGGAGGGTCTCGCCGCACCGCTCGGCGGGATGGGAATCTCGTTCTCGTCCTCGCTGTTCGGACTGGCCGGCTCGCTGGTGCTCGGCTTCCTCGACCTGCAGACCAGCCAGGCGCAGAACCGCTTCTATACCGAGCTCGAGGATTGGCTCTCGACCACCGTCCGCGATCTCGTGGTGGAGCGCGATCCGGCGGGCTCCATGTCCGTCGCCGGCGCGTCGGGCGATTTGCGACTGGCCATCGAACGCTTGCGTGAGGCGATCGCCGACGGCGGATCGAATCGCGCCGCCACCTCCGCGATGGCCAGTCTCGCCGAAGCGATTCAGGGGCTGGTCCACCACATGCGCACCGAGCAGCAAATGATCCGCGACTGGGTCGATTCCCAGGCCCAACAGCATCGCGAGGTCCGCCGCCTGCTCGAAATTCTCGTGCGCGAAGACGTGAAGAAATAGAAGCAGGTCGCAAGCAGGATCCAATGGCTCTCGCACGCGCGCGCCGCGACAGCGGCATGAATTACTGGCCCGGATTTGTCGATGCGCTGTCGACGCTCGTTCTCGGCGTCATCTTTCTGCTCACCATCTTCGTGGTGGTGCAGTTCTACCTGACGCAGGAAGTGAGCGGCAAAGACACTGCGCTCAACCGCCTCAACGCGCAGATCGCCCAGCTCACCGAGCTGCTCTCGCTCGAGAAGACCGGCAAGCTCAGTCTCGAGGAGCAGCTAAACGCGTTGCGCTCGAGTCTGGCGACGAGCGAGGGCGAGCGCGACCGCTACAAGGGCCTTTACGAGGGCGTCGGCAGCGGTGCGGCCGATGCGCAGGGCAAGGTCTCCGAGCTCACCGGGCAGCTCGACGCGGAGAAGCGGATCACCTCGCGGGCGTTGGCACAGGTCGAGGTGCTCAACCAGCAAATCGCGGCGCTGCGCCGTCAGCTCGCGGCGTTGGAGGAGGCGCTCGACGCATCGGAGAAGAAGGACAAGGAATCGCAGTCCCAGATCACGCGATTGGGCGAGAGGCTCAACGTGGCGCTTGCCCAGCGCGTGCAGGAACTTTCGCGTTACCGTTCCGACTTCTTCGGGCGGCTGCGCGCCATTCTCGGCAATCGTCCCGATATCCGCATCGTGGGCGATCGCTTCGTGTTCCAGTCGGAGGTGTTCTTCGACACCGGCAAGGCTACGCTCGACAAACCCGAGGGCCTTGCCGAGCTCGACGCCCTCGCCACCGCGCTGCTCGAACTCGAGAGAAAGATCCCGGGCGAGATTGCCTGGGTGCTGCGCGTCGACGGCCACACCGACGTTCGACCGATCAGCGGCCCACAATTCAAGAACAACTGGGAGCTTTCCGCCGCGCGGGCGATCTCGGTGGTGCAATATCTCATTAGTCGGGGCGTGTCGCCGCAGCGGCTGGTGGCTGCGGGCTTCGGCGAATTCCAGCCGATCGATCCCGACAAGACCGAGGAAGCCTTCAGCCGCAACCGGCGCATCGAGCTCAAGTTGACGGAGCGGTGACGGGGGTTTCGTTCACGCTCCGCCCCTACGCGCCTCCCGACGAGGATGCGGCGATCGATTTGTGGCGTCGCACCTGGCAGCGCGCCTATCCTCGGATCGATTTCGCTGCGCGCGTCGACTGGTGGCGGCAACGCTGGCGCGACGACCTCGTGCCCATGGCCACCATCACCGTCGCCGAGACGGACGAGATGCTGGTCGGCTTCGTCACCGTCGACCCGCGCACTTTCGATCTCGATCAGATCGTGGTGGCGCCGGAGGTCCAGGGCACGGGCGTGGCCTCGGCACTGATTGCGGAGGCCAAACGGATATCCCCCGCCGGTCTCGATCTGCACGTGAATACGGACAACGTGCGCGCCATCCGCTTTTACGAGAAACAGGGCTTCGTCATTTCCGGCGAGGCGCTGAACTGGCGCTCCGGCGCTCCGGTTCACAAGATGAGCTGGCGGCCGCCGCCCGGACCCTGAAACCGGCTCAGCTTTGGAATTGCAGGCGGGCCAGGCGGGCATAGAGCCCCCCGGCGGCGACCAGGTTCTCGTGCGTGCCGTGCTCGACGATGCGACCCGCCTCCATCACCAGAATGCGGTCGCAAGAAAGCACGGTCGCGAGCCGGTGCGCGATGACCAGCGTCGTGCGGTGCTGCATCAGATGCTCGAGCGCGTCCTTCACCAGCGTCTCGCTCTCGGCATCGAGCGAGGACGTCGCCTCGTCGAGCAGGAGGAGCGCCGACTCGCGCAGGACGGCGCGCGCGATGGCAATGCGCTGACGCTGCCCGCCCGACAGCGTCACCCCGCGCTCGCCGACCGGAGTTTCGAACTTTTGCGGCAGCCGGTCGATGAACTCGAGCGCGTGCGCGAACTCGGCGGCCCGCGCCACCTCCGCGTCACTCGCGTCGGGCCGGCCGAAGCGGATATTGTCGCGGACGGACGCGGCGAAGATGACGGTGTCCTGCGGCACCAGCGCGATGCGCCGGCGCAGCGCAAGCGGATCGACGTCGACCAGCGGCACGCCGTCGAACGTGACCGCGCCGGAGGTGGCATCGTAG
Organism: Xanthobacteraceae bacterium; assembly: GCA_049579765.1. GTDB lineage: Bacteria > Pseudomonadota > Alphaproteobacteria > Rhizobiales > Xanthobacteraceae > VAZQ01. Next base: position 3,824 of record JBAUOM010000770.1, on the reverse strand, counting down.
AAGCGAAGGATGAGGTGAAAGACCGTGCTCTTGCCGGCGCCCGAAGGGCCGACGACGGCCACCTTTTGGCCCCGCCGCACGGCAAAGGACACGCCGTCCAATACCGGACTTGCCGGCCGCGTCGGATAGGAGAAGCGGACGTCGGCGAAGGCGATCTCGCCACGCGACGGCTGCGGCAGCGCGACCGGCCGTGCCGGCGCCTTGATGGCCGGCGGTATGCCCAGGATCTCGAACAGGCGCTCCGCCGCCCCCGACGCTTGCGACACTTCCCCCCACACCTCGGCGAGCTGGCCGAGACCGGCGGCGGCGAAGACGGCGTAGAGCACGAACTGCGACAGCCTGCCAGCGCTCATACGGCCGGAAAGCACGTCCTGCGCGCCGACCCACAGCACGACGACGACGCTCGCGAACACGAGAAAGATGGCGATCGCGGTGAGGATCGCGCGCGCCCTGATCGAATCGCGCGCGGCGAGAAAGGCGCGCTCGACAGCGGCGCCAAAACGGCCCCTGGCGAGTGTCTCGTTGGTGAACGCTTGCAGCACGCGCGACGCCGAAATGAGCTCGGACGCATAGGCGGTGGCATCCGCGAGCGTGTCCTGGGCCGCGCGCGAGCGCCGCCGCACCGCACGGCCGAAGCCGTAAAGCGGCAGCACGATCACCGGTATGGCGCCAACCACGAAGGCGGAAAGCCGCGGACTGGTCACCACCATCATGGCGGTTGCGCCGACGAACAGTACGACGTTGCGCAACGCGACCGAAACCGAGGCACCGACAGCGGCTTTGATCTGGGTGGTATCGGCGGTGAGCCGGGAAATGAGCTCCCCGGTCTTGGCCGTGTCGAAATACGCGGACGAGAGCGAGACGAGGTGGCCGAAGACGTCTTCGCGCAGATCGGCGACGATGCGCTCGCCCAACGTGGTGACGAGATAGAAGCGCGCCGCGCTCGACAGCGCGAGCACGGCCACGAGCCCGATCATCACCGCGAAATAGCTGTCGATCAGGTTCACGGTCTCGCGCGAGAACCCGAAATCGATCATACGGCGGACCGCGACCGGCACGACGAGCGTGGTGATCGCCGCGACGAGGAGGGCGGCCAGCGCTGCGAGCGCACGCCAACGATAACGCGTCACATAAGGCATGAGCGACAGCAGCGGCTTGAGCCTGCGGCTGCGTGCCCGCGCAGCGGCCGCGTCCGGCGTGTCCGGCCGATCGACCGTCGCTCCGGGGGCGTACGCGGTGTCTCGCTCGACGACGTTCATCTCACCCGGCCCTTGCGGCTGCGCCCGAAACCAGGCTGAAGCCGGCGCGACAATGCCCCGCCGGCCGACAGGTGGCAATCGGGCGCCGGGCTGCGATCACCGTGGCGCCGGAGACCGGCATGCTTGGTTCGTCCAATGCGCCGTGGCCTGCGATCGGCACTGTCGCGCTCCGCAGCCATAACCGATCTGCCCGCGCTTGTTTCTCCTGGCGGCCTGCGTTATAGAGCCGCGACCTCCGACCGATCTGCGGCTGCACCCGCGTCCGACGCGCACGATGTGAACGCCATGAAACCCAACTTGCACCCCGCCTATCACACCATCAAGGTGGTGATGACCGATGGCACCGAATTCACCACCCGCACCACGTGGGGGAAGGAAGGGGATACGATGCATCTCGACATCGACCCCAAATCGCACCCGGCCTGGACCGGCGGCCAGCAGCAGCTGGTGGATCGCGGCGGGCGGCTCTCGCGGTTCCAGAAGAAGTTCGCGGGCATCGGGCTCAAGAAGTAGCGAAGCGCCGCTCATCTCGACGCCGCGGGCCGTCGCGCACGTGCCGGCTCGTTCCCCGCATCGCTCAACGCCGCGCGTTGATCACGTCAGTCGCGTTCGAATGCCGCCTTGAGCAGGCCGAGCTGTCGTTCGACCGGATTGCCGCGGTCGACGCGGGATGGGCTTGCGTGCATCGTGGCGTCGAGCCTGCGCGCCGCGGCTTGCAAAACTCTGGAGCGCAGGATGAGCGCGCGCAGGCGCTCCGGCAGCAGCTTGATGCTCTGCTCGTCGTTGTGCTCGACGGCCGCGAGCTTGACCTTCGCCTTCTCCTTGCTGGCCTGGGCGAGCGACATCTCGCCCTCCTTGACCGCGCGATGGAGCAGAAGCCAGGAGGCGATCTGCATCAGTCGCGTGGTCAGCCGCATGCTTTCGGTGGCATAGACAAGCGCGGCACTGCGCGTGAGCTTCTTCGATTCCTGGCGCCCGGGGCCGTCGAGATAGGCGGCGGTCTCTTCCACCAGCGCCATGCCGTCCCGAAACAGGTCGGCGAAAGCCTGTGAGCACGGCAGCCTCTCGCCGAACGAAACGGCGCCGTTGACCGACTTCTCGGGCATCCTCTACGCCTCACGCAACCACATGGTTCTCGTTCTTGGTCTTGTTTTTGCGCCAACCCCTGGCGCGAGCCAAAGGATTGCGCAGCCGGGCACCGCCTGTCCAGCGCCGGCGGCGGAAAGCTTGAGACATAGTTGCTACGGTAACGGGGCATGGATAATACACGCCGGACGGCGGGGCCCGGGACGGTCCGCGCGAGCGCCGCGCCGCACGTTAAATCTTAGCCCTGCCAATGGTTTAGACAGGACCACAGTTCGGCACAGGGCTGGGGGGCGCGAGGGACGAGCCGACCCGGCCGAAATCCCTCCCCTTCGTCTGCGGGCATAAAAAAGAGCCGCCGTAGCCGGCGGCTCGAAGTCTAAACAGGGAGGCGTCAAACAGAGTGGACAGGAGCCACTCAACGTCCAGAAGATGGACGTATCCAGTAATAATCGCGAAAGCTTAACGACCTCTTAAGATCATCGCCCTCCGGCGCCACGCGGCGGCGGCGCCGCTCGCACGACGATGCGTGCGCGAGCCGGCACAGCGCCGAAGGCCCGACACCCGCTTGCTATTTCTTGAAGAACTGGTCCGCGACCTGGCGCGAACCCTGCTTGCTGGCGATCGCGCCCTTGAGCCGGCCGATTTCTCCGTCGAGCAGCGCGATGCGCTCCTCGAGCTCCTTGATGGAGAGCAGCGCCAGGTCCTGCCCGATCTCGTGCGTGACCTTCTTCTTGGGGCGGTCGTCTTCGTCCATTGCCGGCATGGCGCGCCTCCGCTCGCACGCCCGGGAAAATAACCGCGACCGCTGCCGTTGTCACACGTCGTGTCCCCCACTAAGAAGGCGCCCTGCCCGTGCCGAGGACCGTCGCATGCCCGCCTTGCCCGCCGAGATGACCGCGATCGCGATCCGCGCGCCTGGAGGGCCGGACGTGCTCGTGCCGGAGCGGGTGCCGGTGCCTCGGCCCGCGCCCGGCGAGGTGCTGGTGAAGGTCAAGGCGGCCGGCGTCAACCGGCCGGACGTGATGCAACGGCAAGGGCTCTACCCGCCGCCCAAGGGGGCGACCGACATCCCGGGGCTGGAGATCGCCGGCGAAGTGGTTGCGCTCGGCGCCGGCATCGCGCGATGGCAGCTCGGCGATGAGGTCATGGCGCTGGTCGTGGGCGGCGGTTACGCCGCATACTGTCCGGCACATGAAAGCCACGCTCTGCCGGTGCCGCGCGGACTGACCCTGATCGAGGCCGCCGCCATCCCCGAGACGTTCTTTACGGTCTGGCACAACGCCTTCGAGCGTGGCCGCCTGCAGGCGGGCGAAACGCTGCTGGTCCACGGCGGCTCCTCGGGCATCGGCACCGCCGCCATCCAGCTCGCCAAGGCATTCGGGGCGCGCGTCGTCACGACGGCCGGTTCGGCGGATAAATGCGACGCCTGCCGGCGCCTGGGCGCCGATGCCGCAGTTAACTACAAGACGGAAGATTTTG